>JBGCES010001068.1:0-3086 GCA_045106545.1 Saprospiraceae bacterium | reverse complement strand
TAGCGTACGAAGAAGGTGTAAAAGTCACTTCCACGACCTTCGATCCCCATGCAGGAATGCCCGACATTCCCACGAATCACGTGGAACTAACTTATGAAGTACAAACCATCGAAGCAGGTACTTTATTGACCATCACACAAGGCGATTTCGCACAAGCTACGGATGGCGAAAAAAGGTATCTAGAATCCAAAGGTGGTTGGAAAGAAGTAGTTGTGCCTTTGATGAAGAAGGTATTAGGGGAGTAGTGAAAATCGCTATTGATATACACGCGGGTCAGAGACGCTGTGCGAGCGGTTAACTGGGGAGTGATTACTGTTATTTTAACTAAAAATCAGTAATCGCTGCTCAAACCTCGATGTATGCCACCAATTAATGGACTAGCAAAAATCAGGGGTAAAACTTTTAGTATTTCACAACTGTTTTGAATTGCATAGTTTTCACTTAAAAGAGTCGATTTATGCAGCTGATTAAGTTTAAGACCTTACCCCTTGATTCTCCTTTTCGCGTCTATTTTTCTCTGGAAAATCAGATTAAGATTTATGAAAAATACGCGCAAGATGAGTCCCATCCATTCTGTGAGTCGAGTAAAAAAGTCTTAGCAGCGGTCAATAAATTTCCCGAATTGAGAACGGGCATTGAAGATATTAGTCAGTTGCCAAAATATGAGCAAGAATTAAAAATACTGTTCAATCCTTTGTTTCCCGAACCGCTCCAATTAAATGAAATCAAAGCGGTCGTCGTTCCTTACAAATACACTTTTCTAAATTTAACGAAGCGCTTTCAAAATATTCTAAATAACGCAGGAGATGATTTCCATTTGGATTTTAAAGACTGGGATGATTCCAAACTCTATTTCTATGCCTGTACATTTATTTTAATGAAATATTATCGGCAGTACGTCGATGTCAGTCGCCCGATCTTTATTGATATTCCTAACCAAACTAATGGCTCAATTCGGCACTATCGGGCATTGTTTAATGTCGATTTTGTTGAAATTACCAAAATGGAAAACACGCCTGAGTTGACTCAGGCGGATATTGACGAATTACTGCTACGAGGAGAGGATCTTGAATTCTGGAAATCAAAATTTCCACCAGATAGTTATATCGTCAAAGGCTTTGGCTTAATGTCTTTATACGACGCTACCAATGACGTAAATCTCTCAAAAATTCGTTCCGTTTTTCTAAGAAATGATAAAGATGTATTTCAAGAATTTCAAGGTAATTTAGCTGATTTCATGGGTATTAAAGACCTGAAAGTTGGCTATTCGCTCTATGATGCCAAGACCAAAAAATCTCTAGGTGGCTTTTTTAGTCAAACTTCTAAAAGTATTATTTTGGAAGAACAGGACAAGATGGAATACAAAGATCTGTTTTGCGAAAAGATCAGTACGAACGTCCTTCATAATACAGAAATCATTGCGATTTCTGACGTTGAATTGTATAGTAATAGAGCTGAAACGGACATCCTTTATCAAAAACTAAATCGAAAAGGAATCAAAAGTCTCATACTCGTTCCACTCAAATTAAACAATGGGCATATCCAAATGCTCGAACTCGCATCTTCTCGAAAAAATGAACTCAATTCACTCAATGCGATCAAATTAGAAGACATTATTCCTTTTATAAAAATTGCCTCCGAGCGATTTTTTGAAGAGAGCCAGAACGTACTAGAAAGTACGATTCAAGAAAATTACACTTCTATTCACCCCTCTGTCAAATGGCGATTTAGTCAAGCTGCTGCGGGTTTTAATAGTCAAAAAATAGCGGGCGTAGAAAATCCAGTCTTGGACGATATTGTTTTTAACGGTATTTATCCCCTATACGCGCAAAGCGACATCAAAGGCTCTTCTACGGCTCGCAATAGCGCGATTCAAACAGATTTGGAATTGCAACTTTCTTTGGTAATCGAGACTTTCCAAACCATCATGGAAGTCCAATCTTTTCCTATCTATCAAAACCTAATTTATCGCGTTCAAAGCTACTTAGACCACGTAAAGCAAGGATTAAAAGCAGGTGATGAAGTGAGTATCCTCGAATTTTTAAAGCGCGAAATCTATCCCGTTTTTAATCACTTAAAAACGCTCAATCCTGTTTTTGCGGAAGCGGTAAAGGGCTATATGTCTAAAATTGACCCTGATTTACACGTCGTTTATCAACAGCGGCGCTCGTATGAAGATAGTGTCAATATGCTCAACGAGCACTTGGCTGCCTACCTTGACAAAAAACAAGAAGAGGCGCAAAAAATGTTTCCGCACTATTTTGAGCGCTACAAGACCGATGGCGTAGAGTTCAACATGTACATCGGCGCATCGCTGGTTAATGAAGAGTCATTCAACTTGATGTATCTCTATAATTTGCGGTTGTGGCAACTGGAAACCATGTGTGAACTGGAACAACTCGCTTATGATTTAGTCGATGAATTAGCGTATCCACTGCGCGTCGCCTCGCTGATCTTGATTCACAGTAATCCATTGGCGATTCGTTTTAGTATGGAACAAAAATCCTTCGATGTGGACGGCGCGTACAATGCTCGCTATGAAATCATTAAGAAAAGAATCGATAAATCGCACATCAAAGGCACTAACGAACGCCTCACCCAACCAGGAAAAATCGCCATCGTTTATTCGCAAGACAACGATGCCTTCGAATACCTCAACTATCTCAAATACCTGCAATCCAAAAATTTAATTAGTGAAATTGAGATGTTAGAATTAGAAGATTTGCAAGGTGTTTCGGGTTTGAAGGCGATTCGAGTGGAAGTGGTTTATTCAGAAAAAAGGCGGGCGGTTGTAAATGGTGTGGAGCAGTTGAGGGAGGTTAGTGTTCAGGCTGTTCCTGGTCTCACATAGATGGCGTGCGCGCTCTTAAAGGCTTACTTTGCTCGCGCAGTGTCTCCGACCTGTGCGTGACTATTTTACTATTCTTAGTGCATTTATTACGAGATACGCACGGGTCAGAGACGCCGCGCGAGCGGAAAGCTAATCTAATTTCATCTTCAAAATTTTCTAAAAGTTAAACTTATCCTTGAAGAATTTAGTCCGATTGATTTTGGTATTTTATGTCTAAATTTTTCTTGAGTGTCTC
>JBGCES010001067.1:0-2942 GCA_045106545.1 Saprospiraceae bacterium | reverse complement strand
TAAGTACCAGGAGCAACATTAGTAAAGGTAGAACCCATACCTAAGTCACCATTGATTGTCGTGTGAACATCACTACTACAATCATCCACATTACTCAATTCAGGTAATTCGATCGTTGTCGTACAAGCGTTTTCTGTAATGTCAAAAGTCAGGTCAGTGGGGCAATCAAAAGTTGGTGCATCATTATCTAATACTTTAATAATTTGCACTTTTTCGTAGCGACCGCCACCATCTGGGTCATTCGGATTATATTCACACCAGTTAATTACTTTCCAAGTACGAATAATTTTAAAACAGGCGGGTGGTGCTACTGTAAATACTTCATCCGTGAAATCAATTGCTAGTAAGCCGCAACCTTCTCCTGAGGTTGTTGGGCGGTTAAATGGGGCAGGTAAATCTTCGGGCTGCAAGTCGCTCGCCGAACTACAATTACTCGTGGTATAATCAGGTGGAAAAACGATTTCTACGTTAGAGGTGTCAATAATGTTGATGCGTTGAATACAAGAAGCAGGCGAATTACCTTCTTGGTCATCAATGGTAAATGTCCGCAGGACATAACCTGTGTTACAGTCGTTTAAAAATGGTTGGTCGGTAAAAGAAACATCACCCAAACCACAAGCATCAAAACCAGTCGGTTCTCCAGTAATACTTAAATTGTCTATGTCATCAGTACAATAAATAGTTGCAGTAGATGGACAGCTAATTGCTGGTCCAGATTTATCTTCAATTTCTGCTGTGGTCATACAAATACTCGCGTTACCATTACAATCCGTAGCACGTAGCACCACTTGAACTTGGGTTCCTGCATCGCTACATTCAAAATTAATGATCGGAGCAAAAGCAGTATCGGGATCTTCCATCCGACGCACTTCAAACGTCAAATCATTACAACAGTTATCTTGAGTGCCATCATCAAATACAGTGGCGTTGATAGTAGCCGAACCACTATTGGTTAAAGTTACTTTAATCAAATCTTCACAAACCATTGCTGGACCAACGTTATCAATCACCGTCACGAATAACTCACAAGTACCTACATTGCCACAAGCATCGGTTGCTTCGTAAGTGATAACGTGTACACCTGCTGGTAAGCTAGAAACCACACCACCGTTACCATCAATTGTACCTTCTGGCGTTTTTGTTTTTACGGTGATATTATTAGAACACGCGTCAGAAACGGCAACCGGAGGTAGAATTACGGAAGCTGAACACTCAAATCCATTTGCTCCTACCGTCATTGGATCGGGACAAGTCAATTGAGGTGCTGTAGCATCTTCTACTTTTACTAATTGAGTATGTTCGCGCACTGAACTCGTACAGTGGTCAATCACTACCCAACGACGTAAGATTTTGAATGAACCTTCGCAGCCAGGAATCAATTCATCATTATAATTTACTGTAAAGTGGCAACTACCATTGTTTACGACAGGATGACCGTTAAACATCGGCTGTCCAGTATTGGTCGGGTCAGTATCCGCATCGATACAGCTAATCGCCGGTGCATCGATATTATCGCGGTCAGCAGGAAACGAGACGCCATTGATATTCGGGCGTTGGATATTGATCGTTTGCGTGCAAAGACGTTCATTGCCATAAATATCTTTTGCTTTCCACGTCCGCAAAATGCGCGAAGTAATCGTACCACAGTTCAGATCTTCAAATTGATCTTCGTAGGTTACACTAAAATCCGAACAATCGCTTGCCGCAGCGAATCCAGTTGTAGATGGGTCGGTAGATTGAGTACACGCCAATGTCACATCATTAGGACAATTAAGCAAAGGTAGCTGCTTGTCTTCTATATTAATGGTACTCCAACAAGAGTTGCCTGTATCCCAGTGCTTCACTTTTACGTAAAGTACCTGTCCCACATAATCAGCGGTTACCGTCGGGCTGGTTGGGATAGGTTCGCCACCCGCTTCCGTCATTATTTGTACGACAAACGCTGAGCGTCCATTAGGTAAACAGTGGTAAGAGTTATCAGGATCTTCTAAGATCATGTCATAAGTAATCTTCGCTTCACAGCTAGGTCCTAACGATACATTTAGGTTATCATTACAAACCATGGTACAGTAAGGCTGTGCTTGTGCATTCACACTATATAACAACCCAAATAGAGCGATTAAACTCCAACGTAAGGCATCAATAGGTAAAGTTTCAAAGTTGCTGTGGCGAAGCCAGCTAAAGTGTGTAATCGGTTTTTTCATAAGAAGGACACAATTTGCTAATACCAACTTCAATTAATGCGTAATGTATAATGACTAATGTGTAATTAAGCTATGTGTTTGAGTTAGAAATTCCACATTATACATTATTTGTTATACATTAAAATACAGTTGTTCAAATTAAAGAATTGGATTAAGAATTTGCTTTACATTGCCGTTCAGGTGTTAGTATTGGTTAAAGAATTTAAAAGCGGTAATAATTACAATCCATTGATTATCAATCTATTAATAATTATTATTTCAACTTTTTCATTCTAAAAAACAGTTTTGCAAAGCCGTTAAATAATAGAGTATCGTAGCTGTGATTAACTATTTACTCCGTACGTGATTTCAGTTTTGGTAAAAAATTGTAAGTGACGTTTTTTTATCGATTTTGGATTAATTTGTTAGCCGAATTAATTTTCGACTATTCATTCGTTGATAGTAGGTATCGAAATATATATTGTTATTAATAACTTTTTGAGAAAGTGCAATAGAGTATTGTTTCCAAGCGATCCATTATAGATGCTTGAATACGTATAGAATTATCTTTTCCAGCATGTGGAATTAAGTAATCTTGAAAAATAAGTCCCTGTTTTTTCAGATGATTCTTTTTTGAATAAATAGATTTTTTATTCAAAAAATATCAATTGAAAAACTCAAAAGAGAGCGTTATTTTTTAATCAATACTAAAAAATAATTCAATATTTTTTTTATAACCAGTTGGCAACCAACCAATTA
>JBGCES010001066.1:0-16363 GCA_045106545.1 Saprospiraceae bacterium | reverse complement strand
GTTAATTAAGTTGACTCAGTTAACCAAGTCAACTCAATCAACATTATCAACCAGTCAACTAGTAAAAAATGATTATTCAACCTGCCTCACGGCTCGGCGAAGTCAAAGAATATTATTTCTCCATCAAGCTCAAGCAGATCGCTAAGATGCGGGCAGCGGGAGCAAAAGTATTGAATTTAGGTATCGGAAGTCCCGATTTACCGCCATCTACCGATGCGGTGAATAAGTTAGTAGAAGCCGCAAACGATACAGGCAATCACGCTTATCAATCGTATGTCGGTTTACCCGAATTGCGGGAAGGATTCGCAGCTTGGTATGCGGAACACTTTGGCGTAAAATTAAACCCTAATGGGGAGGTAATGCCATTAATTGGAAGCAAAGAGGGTATTATGCACATCTCGATGACCTTTTTGGAAAAAGGCGATCAGGTGTTAATTCCTAATCCTGGTTATCCTGCTTATCGGGCAGTAGCGAATTTGACGGGCGCAGAGATTATGGAATATAAGTTAAGTGAGGAAAACGGTTGGTATCCAGATTTAGCAGAATTAGCGCAGCGCGATTTAACGAAAGTGAAAATCATGTGGATCAATTATCCACACATGCCAACGGGAACGCGCGCGAAATTGGAGCTATTTAAAGAATTGATCGCTTTCGCTAAAAAACATCAAATTCTCTTGGTGAATGATAATCCATATAGCTTTATTTTAAACGACCAACCAACGAGTTTACTTGCGGTAGAAGGGGCAAAAGAGGTCGCATTGGAACTCAATTCGTTGAGTAAATCACACAATATGGCGGGCTGGCGCGTCGGTGTTTTGGGGGGTAAAAGTGATTACTTGCAAGCTATTCTGCGATTTAAGAGTAATATGGATTCGGGTATGTTTAAACCTGTCCAATTAGCTGCGGTTGAGGCATTAAAAAATCCGCGCAGCTGGTATGATGATTTAAATGTAGAATATCGCCAACGGCGGGAAGTTGTATTTCAATTATTGGATGAAATTGGCGCGGCTTACGACCGTGATCAAGTTGGGATGTTTGTCTGGGCAAAGAAGCCCACGCGATTCAAAACGGCTTACGACGTATCAGATTATTATTTAGAAAAGAGTCACGTTTTTATCACGCCTGGGAGTATTTTTGGCTCGCAGGGCGATGATTATATTCGGATTTCATTGTGTAGTAAAGCAGAGGTTTTTCAAGAGGCGATTGAGCGCGTTGGAATTGGAGAACAGGCATTCCTGCCTGTTGAGTAAGTATCTTTTTATGAAAATTAGGATTGACAGGCAGGAGTGTTTGTCCTCCAGAATAGACAGACAGGAATGTCTGTCCTCCAGAATATGACAATAACCATAGTTGGAATCGGCTTAATTGGCGGTTCTTTAGCAATAACCTTAAAAGAAAATGGCTTTGCCGACCACATTATCGGTGTGGATGCAGAGCGGGAACACGAGCGCAAAGCATTGCGGCGCGCGATCATTGACGAGGCATTACCTTTAGCGGAAGCGATAGCAAAATCGGATATTATTATTGTGGCTACGCCTGTAGATGTAATGCGGAAGTTGTTACCCGAAATCTTAAATCAGGTCGAAAAACAAGTCGTCATCGACGTGGGTTCAACGAAAGAGTTGTTACTCAACGAAATAAGCAATCATCCAAAGCGCGATCGTTTCGTGGCAACGCACCCGATGGCGGGAACGGAGTTTTCGGGCCCAGAAGCGGCGATTCCAAATTTGTATGATAATAAGGTGACTGTGATTTGTGATCAAGACGATAGTGCAGCTGACGCAGTGGAGTTGATCGAAAAAATGTATCAATCCATTCCGATGCGATTAGTATATTTGAATGCAAAAGAGCATGATTTACATACGGCTTACGTATCGCATATTTCGCACATCAGTTCATTTGCTTTAGCTTTGACCGTATTGGAAAAAGAGCAAGACGAAAATCGCATTTTTCAATTGGCAAGTAGTGGTTTTGGCTCGACCGTTCGCTTGGCAAAGAGTTCACCTGATATGTGGACGCCGATCTTTCGGCAAAATCGAGATAATGTGCTCGATGTTTTGGATGAACACATTAATACGCTTTCGCAATTTCGGACGCTGTTGATTAAGAAAGATTTCGACGGTTTTTATCAGCGCATTGAGGAAGCGAATCGAATTAAAAAGATTCTTAAATAAGAAGTTAGATACTGGACGTTAGACGTTAGAAACCGTACTAAACAGGAACGTTTCTAACGTCTAACATCTAACGTCTAAAGTCTGCAAACAACCTTTCATATCATGGAAAAGATGAACATCAAACCTATTTTCAAAAGAAAAAAACGCCCCATCGTAATCGCGGGTCCTTGTAGTGCAGAAAGCGAAGAACAAGTAGTCGGTACGGCGAAAGAACTTGCTGCACAAGGCATTGATCTGTTCCGTTCGGGTATCTGGAAACCACGTACACGCCCTGGTTCATTTGAAGGCGTAGGAACAGTTGGTTTGAAATGGCTGAAAACCGTAAAAGAAGAAACGGGACTAAAAGTTACCACAGAAGTGGCAAATACGCAACACGTTTTTGAAGCCTTGAAATATGGCATCGACGTACTGTGGTTAGGCGCGCGGACGACCGTGAATCCTTTCTCGGTACAAGAAGTTGCTGATGCATTGGAAGGAACAGATATTCCCGTGATGATTAAAAACCCAATTAATCCCGATTTGAAATTATGGATGGGTGCGATTGAGCGGATTTACAAAGCGGGTATTTCACGCATTGCTGTGATTCACCGTGGATTCTCACATCATGGCGATACAGGTTACCGTAATATTCCGCGTTGGGAAATTCCTATTGAGCTGAAACGTGCATTTCCCAACTTGGAAATCATTTGTGACAATAGCCATATCTGTGGTCGCCGCGATATTTTACAAGACGTAGCGCAGCAAGCAATGGATTTGGATTTCGATGGCATTATGACTGAAGTTCACCCCGATCCAGACAATGCTTGGAGTGATGCCGCACAGCAAATTACGCCTGCCGTTTTTGGTAATTTAGTGAAAGGTCTAACGATTCGCGCAGAGAGTACAGACGATGGCGAATTTTGGGAACACATTGACTACTTGCGTTCACAAATTGACGAAGTGGATCGCGAATTGATGAATTTATTAGGTAAGCGTATGGGCTTGGCGGATAAAATCGGTTCGTACAAAAAGAAGAACAATATCGCGATTTTACAACCAAATCGTTGGAGTGAGATCTTAGACAGTTCGATTGCCAAAGGAAAAGCACATAATTTAAGTCGTGAATTTATCACGGTTTTCTTATCGGCAATTCACCAAGAATCAATTCAACATCAACATCGAGTGATGAACGAAAAAGAAGTGGAGGCTTAGGAAGTTGGTAGTTTTTAATTGGTAGTTGGTAGTCCCCGTACTATCAACTACCAATACTTTTTTGAACTACCTTTTTCATTGATGAAGTAAAAAAACGCAGAGAAGGAAACGTGACCGTTTTTGATAAATCAAAATTGACGATCATGAATACGAATGCCTTTGCTCCGCAGCATCCACCGCTTGCGGGATTAATCGAATATTTCTTTTTTAACGAGGGTACAAACCAGCAATTAGCGAGTGTGCAAACGAGTTATGCCAACGCGAATATTTGTCTAGGCGTACTTCAGAATGCAACCCTTGATTTCTCACCTACTGCCGTCCACCAATTTACAAAATGTACTGGTGTACAGAGTTATCTAACTGGGCTTTATCTGCCGCCCCACCGCGTACAATTAAATACGGTTTTTACAGAAATTTGCATCAATTTCACCCCACGAGGTTATTATTACTTTTTCGATATTCCTCTATCGGAAGCTGCTGCACAAACGGATATATTACGTGCTGCCTTTGGACAAGAGGGCGTTTTTGCCTTTGAGCAAATACTAATTGAAAGCTGTCGCAAGACGCAACTTTTTTTATTAGAAAACTTCTTTTTACAGCATTTAAAATCCCCGCAATCTATTGATTTACAACAAATTGAAACCCTTCTCTCACATCACAAAAATGCATTGTCTAGCGTTGCTGAATTAAGCCTTTCCACTCAACTTCATCTTAAAAAGTTATATCGCCTTTGCAAATATTACCTTGGTGTAAGTCCAAAAGAGTATTTACAAATCGCTCGTTTTCGGAGGACATTAAACCGTTTAGAAAGTAGAACAGAATATTCTCTCACGGAAATCGCTTATCAAATGGGCTACTACGACCAGAGTCATTTCATTAAAGAAATTCGAGGATTTACAGGGCAACGACCGCGTCATTTAGTACGAAATCTACTGAATGTGAATGATCTATTGGTATTAAAGATTGATAATGACTAATTATGAAATGGTGCAATGGTGGAAATTGTGATATTTACGCCACCATTTCACAATCAAACCATTCATCACATTCGACTCAGTCGTTGCATTACTTTTTGAATCAATTTTGGATCTTTCGGATCGAGTGGGAAATCTGGGCGAATACCGAGTGGTTCGACGGCATCTACGGGTAAGAATTTGGAGCGCGTTCCCGTTGGGTACTGAAAAGTATAGCAATCTATCGGATAACTATTTACATTAAAACCATCCACGCCAGCGCCTGTTTTTTCACCAAAAGTCATCACTTTATGACTTTGCTTCGCACTGAGTACGAAGGTTTCAGCAGAACTAAATGATTCTTTACTCGTGAGAATGGCTACATTTTTTGGAAAGGTATAGACCGTATCATAAGTATCCGTAAAGAAATCGTCCTCTGACCAATACACTAAAGTATCGTTTAAAGTCTCCATATAATGTAGCATCTGAACTAGTTCTGGTTCCCACTCTGTGCTATCTGTTCCTTCAAAAAAACCACGGAAGTAAGCCGAATTACGTTCTGTAAGGTACATTCCACCTACAGGCAAAACAATCGTATCCGTGTAAATGTATTGCATCAAATCGTGATAAGTAGCGTCTCCACCACCGCCATTTTCACGAATGTCAATAATCAAATTAGATGTAGAAGTTAGTTGTTCGTGATTAGAATGTAACAGCGTATCTAAGATGCTTTTAAACTCAGAGCCGAAAGATGGTATAGTAAGTAAGATATTATCCGTATCTAAAATTTGCAAACTAGGCTTTTCTGTATCATACTGGCTAAAATCTAAAGGCTCTTCATTTTCTGCCAAAGGCATTTGTTTACTCCAACCACCAATGCCTTTAAGTTTTAAAATTCTATTTTGTTCTATTAGGTTTGCTGTCAATTCCTTTAAGGAATGATCTCCCATATAATACTTAGCTTGCAATGAGCCATCGGTTTGAGGTTCTAATTCTATTTTTATTTGACCAGGTTTCCAACTATCACTTTGCGACTTTAGTACGACTCCAACAAACGCCATATTTTCGGATGTATCGTCTTTAATAATCGCTACTTTATAGTATTCGCCTTGCCAAATGCCTTCAATAGGATGCAGTGCCGCGCCACGTTGAGTCAAGTACTGCAAAAAATCTTTTTCCGTAAGTTCTTTGGATTTAAAACTCTTTTCATCTTTCGTTACTTCCTTAATCCAAACATGTCCATCTTGAAAAAATTCGAGGTAACTTTCCAATACTTTTTTGCAATCAGCGCTGCTAGTTGTTGCCGCTTTTGCAGCTACTCCTTCTACAAAACTCTCGTAAACCGCTCGGTTTTTCTCCGTCACTTTGATTTTAAATAAAGCATAATTCGCTTCAAAGCCAGCTTTTAATTGACCAAAGCTATGTGCGCAATCACAATCCTGCGTAACCGCACAGCTTTGATTTAAAAATAGGAACAAGACAAAAATATAACGCATAATAGAATTAATTTAAATCAACAATTATAAGTACCTCACACAAATTATTTCGGTATTTTATGAGTATCTTCTTCCGCTATATTCCCTTAAAAAATAAGCCCGTATCTACGGATATGCACTGCTTTTTTAAGGAAATCTATCGAAAAAATCTATTTCCTAAAATTTACCGAAATAATTCATGTGAGGTACTTAGTTTTGTTGCAAACATAAAAATTGGAACATTATCAAAATTGTAAAAATTGGACAACTCCCGATAGCGCCGAACATTCACTACTAGCTTTCGTTATATCAACAATCATTTTTATTAAAACTTAGCAAAACGACATGGAACAACTTTGGAACGACCTCACCGAGCAACTCACTACATATTATTACGACTTGATCACTTTTTTACCTAAACTCGGACTTGCAGTTCTAGTTTTTTTACTGATTTGGGTAGTTGCTAATTGGTTAAGAACTTTTAGTAGAAACCGATTAATTAAACGGATGGACGATCCTTTATTAGCCAATTTTCTGGCACGTACCATTAAGATCGGTTTGGTCATTTTCGGGATGCTCGTTTTCCTGACTATCATTGGTAAAGCAGGTATTGCGACGAGTATTTTAGCGGGTGCGGGTGTATCAGCGTTTGTGATTGGTTTTGCTTTAAAAGATATTGGTGAAAACTTTTTGGCGGGTATAATGATGGCGTTTAATCGTCCATTTCGCATTGGTGATACGGTAGAAACCAATGGCATCACGGGTAGCATTATTGGGATGAATTTGCGAGATACGCAGATTAAAACCTTTGATGGAAAGGATGTCTTTATGCCCAACGGTGCAATCTTGAAAAATCCATTAACTAACTTTACGATTGATGGTTATCTGCGGCAAGATTTTACGATTGGATTGGATTATGGCGAAGATGTAGAAGCAGCGGAACGCTTGATTATTTCTACCTTAAAAACAATCGACGGAATCTTAGACGACGATGTCAAAAATTCTTCAACTGCGATCACCGGAATGTCGGCGAGTGCACTCGACCTGAAAGTCTATTTCTGGATTGATACCTTTGATAAAAAAGTGAGTGGATTACGCTTGAAAACACAAGCAATTGATAAGTGTCTGACGGCGTTGAACGAAGCTGGTTTTTACTTGCCTGGCGATGTGATTGAGATGAAGAATTATAAAGATGCGGAAGTGAAGATGAAGAGTAGAGCGGAGGCGTGATTTTCAAGGGATTGAAATCCCTTGTTCAAGAGATTCACAAGTGTTTTCAACACTTCGAAGAGTCTAAAATTTATATTTTTTCAGCCACCACCACATACGTCGGAAAAGCATAAGTCTTGCGCGAGATCATTTCCTTCACTTCAAAACCATTCAATTCTAAAAATAACTGCATTTCATTGACCATAAACGTCCGTACGACAGAGTCATCTTTGCCCAAAGCGATGCGTTTTTCGCCTTCTTTACGGTAGTAAGTCGAATCCCACTGAAAGGTCATACCGTGCTGTAAATCAAGTGACCAAAAACTCTCGCGTAGGTAGTCGATATTGTCGTGGCTAGCTTCATGAATGACCGTTTTACCGTTAATCATTGGCGGTAAAAACTGGTTCGCATCAATAAAGTCAAAGCAAAATATTCCTTGTGGTTTCAAATTGCGGTGCACACTTTTAACCGTATTAATAACTTGCTGATTTTCAATCATATAACTAATAGATCGCGCCGTAATCAGTATGCTTCCCAAGGGCGTTTTTAAAGTAAAACCTTGCATGTCACCGACCAAAAACTCCGCCACTGGCGCTTTCTTTTTCGCCATCTCCACCATATTCGGACTGTAATCCAAACCTTGATAATCGAAACCATTTTGGAGAAAGTGATTTGCTAAATTTCCCGTTCCACAAGCGATTTCTAAGACTTCTTGTTTAGCGTATTTACGTAGCAAGTTCGCATAAAAAAGATACTCTTCTTCGTAGTCAATGAAGGTTTGATACATGGCTTCGTAAACGGAGGCGAGGTCTTGGTAGAGATTGGTCATTTTTGAAAATGTAAAATGTAAAAGACTAAATATAAAATGTAAAAGTGAGGGGTGCGATGATGGATTAAGAATCCGTTAAACGATTAAAATTTCGATTATTAAAAACGTAAATTGATACAATCAAAAACAGGTTTCCCAACTGAATGGAAAACCTGTTTTCAATTTAGGAAATATAAAAATAAGCCGCAAAAATTTTATGTCAAAAGTGAATGTCGCTCCACTTTTACATTTTGAATTTTACGGTTTTACATTTTACATTAACCCGCTCCTTAAAACTGTACATTCAACGATAAGTTGAAGATAGTACCTAACTGGCTAAAGTGGTAACCATCGTAAGTCATTTGAGAGTAACGTTGGTTAAATGTAATCAAGTTAGACTGGTTTTGCAAAAATGCAGCGTCGTTCAATAAAGCTTCCGAACCAGCATCTGCTTTGAAAGACCATTCTGGTAAAACACCCAATAGGTTGTTTACATTCAAAGCAACAGTTGTTTTTTCACCCAACATGTAGCTCAAACCTAAATCTGTAACCACTTTCGTTGCAAATTCAGTGAATAAACCTGGAGCTAAACCTTGTTGACGGAAAGTCGTAGGTCCGAACAATGTGTTGTTCAAAGAAGCTGTGAATTTACCTGCGCGGTAATCAATACCTAAGATAGCTTTAAACAATGGACGAGAAGTAAAGAATAGTGCTTCTTGCGTTGCATTCGATACACTTTGACCCGCTTGTTCTACCAAAAGTGGATTCTTGATATCACCATCTCTTTCGTTCTGTAAAGTGTAGTTACCAGAAAGGTTGAAACCTAAAGTACCAGCACCTGCTTTTACGTTACGGTAACTTGCTACGAAGTCAATACCAGAAGTACGCGTGTCCAATGCGTTTACAAAGAAACTCAAGTCAGACAAGTTATTTTCTTTCAAAATAGCATCTAATGCCGTGTTGCCATCAGCAGTAGCACCTACCTCAGAACTCAAAATGATTCTGTCTTCTACACGAATGTTGTAGTAATCTAAAGTAAAGCTAAAGTTGTAGTTTGGTTTAAAACCTACACCAACAGTGAAGTTAGTTGAACGCTCAGGATCTAAATCAGGTAAACCTAATAAACGTGCTTCCCGAGATACGTTGTTGATCAAACCACCAACTTGGATACCTTGACCAGGAATGAAGCTATACTGTGCTTTCTGCGTGTAAATCTGGTGCAATAATGGTGCACGGAAACCAGTAGAGTAAGAAGCACGAATCGTCGTGTTATCCAACTTGTAACGTGAGCTAATTTTACCTACAGTTGCACTACCAAAATCACTATAGTTTTCTACCCGTACTGTACCGTTTACTAAAAAGTCATCCGTTAAATCCAATGCCATATCTGCGTAACCACCAAAATTGTAACGGTTAAATTTACCTGCGTTACGTGGGTCAGTACCAGCAAATGAATCCGGTCCACCTGCTTCGTATGCAGACTCAGAACCTTCAATTACTGTAAATGTCTCGCTTCTAAACTCAGAACCGAAAGCAACACCAACTTTATCCGATAGACGACGTGTAATATCCACGTTACCTACTACGTGCTCAAAACGTGTACCACCTACATCAAAAATAATAGGACTATTTTCTTTGTATTTTTGAGAGAAGGTTACCTCTTCTGGCTGTTGTACGCCATCTGCATTTGCATCAGCCCAAGTAGGAACTAATACTTCGTTGCGGTTGTGTGAGTTACTTACGATATAAGTTTGCTCGTTACCACCTACTGTGAAACTTACGTCAGAAATCCAACCGTTTTTCTCGTTTCTAATACCAACTGTACCGTTGTAATCATTTAAGTTACCATCAAAAGTAGGTACGTAACCGATGTATTCACCATTAGGACCGTTCGGGAAAAAGTCTGCTAAGTATGGGAAAGCTTCTTGTGTTCTCCAGTAAGGTGTACGGTAGTTAGCGAAACTGTTTACTTTTTTATAAACGTAAGCTGCGTTACCATAAAACTCTGCTGTTTCAGAGATTTTCGTACCGAAGTTTAAAGCAAATTTAGCCGCAGTCGTTTCAGGATTACCATTGATGTTATTTGCATCAGGATACTGGCTTAAGAAAGCTTGAACATCCGCGAGGTCTGCACCAAAGTCACCTGCTTCACCTTCTGCACTTACCGTACCTGGGCGATTAGCTTGTTCTCTTTTTGATAAATCAATGGTGTAGTTCATAAAACCATTTTCACCTAATTTTGAACCATTGTTCAAAGCGATGCCAATCGTTTCACCGTCACCTTCTGCTGTGATACCTGTATTCAAAGTAACGCTACCGTTAGAAGCATCTTTTTTCAAGATGATGTTCATTACACCTGCGATTGCATCCGAACCATACTGCGCAGATGCACCGTCACGTAGAATCTCTACGCGCTCAATAGCATTCTGAGGAATCGCCGAAATATCTGCACCTGTTTCACCACGACCAGGAGAAGTCTGTGTATATAATAATGCACTTGTATTTTTACGCTTACCGTTGATTAGGATCAAAGTACGCGATGGTCCCATGTTACGAATTTCGTAAGGGTCAAGTAGCGAAGTCGCATCATTTACTGGTGTATTTACCGAGTTAAAAGATGGGATTTTGTAAGTTAACGCTTTATCGAAAGTATTTTGACCAGTAGCGATTAAGTCTGCTGCATTCACTACATCAATTGGTAGTGGCGTATCTACAGAAGATCTTGGAGCAGTTCTACTACCCGTTACTACTACATCAGATAAGCTTACCCCTTCAGTTAGGGTAATATCCATTGTTTTGCTTTCACCGTCAGCTAAATCGACGTTGAAAGATTGAGTCGTGTATCCAGTATAACTCACTTCAAGGAGAGAATTACCAGCGGATAGATTCAGAGAGTAATTTCCATCTATGTCAGTGATTGTTCCGACACTAGAACCAGCAACTAAAACGTTAGCACCAATAATTGGCTCAGTTCCGTCCGTTACTGTACCAGACAGTGTTTGTGCGTTTGAGAAAAAAGGTAGCGCGCAAAGTAGCACCACTACAAGAGTAATTAATTGTTTCATGTAAGAAAAAATTGTGAATAGTGAAAGTTCATACATAAAGTAATCATTCCTTATAGGTAAAGACATGATAGTATCAGTTTGAAAAAAGTGCTGTTTATACAAAAAATTTCAAAACTAAATTATGAAAAGTAAAAACTAGGCAATCTGCAAAAGTGAGCTAGACGAGAATAGACATCCTAATCTAACCTAATTTTCAATAATTACGTAGTCTCTATTTTCAATACTTTATAGAACAAAAATTAGTATTGATTAATTAGCTTTTTTTAAATCGGGACGATACTTTTGGAATAAGTAGCTTACATTTTTTTTACAACTAAAAAGTGATTAAATATAACGTTAGTTGTAAGCTACCTACAATAAGGAGTTAAATGATTTAATGCAGTTAATAACTCAAAATAGTCGGTGAGGTTTACGTTTTTTAACATTAAGCCGTAAAGTAGGGTTACCCAATTCTTTTCTTGTTTTTTGGTATATTTTGCTGTTTTCGCTTCGGCCTAGCAACCAGTCTGTTCCGATTAAGCCATAAGCTAAACAGCCTTTTGCACCCACGCCAGACATTCCGCCCATCACTATCATATTGGTATCTAAGTGGCGATCTTTAGTGAGAATAGGAGTTACAAATGGAATTTCGCTTTTGGTCATGGAGTAAACACAGTTCCGCGATTCAACGAGTTCAATGTCTTTTTTATCCACGTAAATTTCCAGTGCCTCCAAGTATTTACGAAATTTCTTCTTCGCCCACTTCATTTCTCTTCGTGGAGGCTGCTGCTGCCAAATACGGTCTAAATCGACGATATTTCTTCTGATTTTATGCCCACCTACTTTAAACAATGGACTTTTCCCTTTTTTAGATCGCTGCTCAATCATCGAAAAATACATCTTATCATTTTGAGCAAAGACAGGATGGGCATCAAAGATACTTCTTTTTTCTACCTTCGTCAGCCGACTATATCGCTTTTTACGAATTCTAAAAAAGAATAATGGGACTCGTTTAGGCGTAATTAGTTTTTTAAAATAAGGTGCTTCTTGTTGAAGTAATTGACTAGTATAAGCGCCTACAGCCACGACAACTTGACGTGCCAGTATAGTCTTTTTTTTACCTCCCTTTCGGTTCGTCACCTTTATTTCAAAAACGCCATTCTTACGAACAATCCGTTTGACTCGATGATCGTATTTAATAACACTTTCCTTCTGCTTTATTCCTGCGTGTAATTTTTTAATTAGCACTTTAGGATTGAATGTTCCTGAATACTTATCACGTTCGCGTACGAGGATTTCATCATCAGAGATAGTAACTCCAAATTTTCTAAAAGCCGCGTCTCCACTCGCCGTTCTATACTTTTTTTTCTGTCGCTTATGCCGAAATAAATCAACTTGGGCTTGCTGATCTCTTTGAAAAAAATAAGAAACTGGCGAAGTCGTATAAATATCTTTCATCCGATGGGATGGTTTGATAGATAATCCATTTAGAAAACGAATTAGGGTTTTAACCTCCGCAACAGTTGTTTGCTGAACATAAGAAAATAGATCTTTCTTAGGGCCGAGCATCCTTGTGATACGCGCATCACCATAACTAGAACCATTCCGATACTTACGGGATTGTTGTTCCAGAAGCAATACTTTTTGCCCACATTTAGCAAGTTGCCAAGCGGCTGAACTTCCCATCAATCCACCGCCAATGACAACGATATTTTCAATATTTGCCATTTATAAGTAAGTGAGAGGACAGAAAAGAGACCGATAAAACTGAGAGAAGAGAGACTTGATAAGTAATTGAATGTCAACTCCTTATACTAATTCCTGAATTCAGAATTACCTGTACTTATTTTTATCTAAGCACTTATTAGTTAAAATAATAACTCCCCTTTTGAATTTTTCAATTAATAAATATCCGAATAAAACCATTCATTTAAGATATTTATAATTTGAAAAATTGAGAAATTATTTTTTAACGGATACTAAGAATAAATTCTAATAACCTTACCCGAATCTTTCCCTTGCACACTACGGATATAACCGTACATCATCTTTTTCATAGAAATCGGTGGGTGTCCAGGAAAGTAGCTTTCGTATTTAGCGTAAGCATCTTCTACTACGCCTGACGATACGACGTTCACACGAATACCGCGTTTGAGTTCTAAAGCGACGGCTTGCACGAAACTATGAATCGCACCATTAACCATTGCTGCACTAGTCGTTTTTATAACGGGGTCGTCCGCTAAGATTCCAGTAGTCAAGGTAATCGAACCATTGCGTTTGAGGTACTTACGTCCAATTCTGACTACGTTTACTTGCCCCATCAACTTACTGCGCAAACCAATATGATAATCAGACTCAGATAAATCTTCAAAAGGCGCCCACTTCGCTTCGCCTGCTGCACAAATAATCGCATCTACTTTGCCTGTTTTTTTGAACAGTTTTTTAATCGATTTTGTATCTGCAATATCTACGGGATAATTTTTTGAACTTCTTCCAGCAACGATGACTTCATTGCCAACGATAAAGTGTTCTACAATTCTTTTTCCGATGGTACCGGTTCCTCCGATAACTACTATTTTCATGTTTGCTTGAGCATTAAGTGATCTGACAAATCATTTAGTCTTGAAATTAACGATTGAGTTGGCTAATAAAATTTTACTTATTCCTAACTCTAATGACTTTTAATTTCAAACAAATAATAGTTGTCCTTAAAATATTTCCCAAATGTATATATTTTCTGTTATCTATTTTATTTTATGTTAATATATCTATTACAATAATTTTACACTAACGTTTGATAATCAAATGAGTCCATATTTATTTAAACAAATTAAACACCGACTTATAGCCACCAAATTTGTAAGAAATTACATCTAATTATGCACAAGTGTGCCTTTTTACATCCTCTCCTAAAATTATTTCCAATGAGATATTATCTTTTGTTATTCCTTTTTTCCATTAGTACATTTAGTTGTAGCTATGACATGAAAACAGAATCTATTGCCATCCCTGAAGATGCGCTAGTGCTAGAAGAAAGTATTGAAATAGAACCGCCAAGAAATGGATCTGGCAATTGGGATACGGGTGAAATAGATAGTTCGAGTGATGAACTTTTAGCTTACAATGACCAATCAGAAACAAAGAAAGAATCTAAGCAAAAACCGCCTATCCAAAAGAAATCTCGCAAAAAAATAATCCGCCAAGCGCGAGTCAATATCGAAGTTGCTGATTACGAGACAAGCATGAAAGACATTCGTGCTTCTGCGCAAAAGTTCGCTGCTGAAATTAGTCGAGAGGCGGAACACCGTAACCGCCACCGCATCCAAAACGACTTGGAATTCCGTTTACCGCCAGAGCGTTTGGATGATTTTCTAATCGCCATTTCAGACATCGCCGAAATCGTCACGTTTAAAGAAGTTACGGCGAACGATGTCACTAAAAAATACTACAATTTACAAACTCGACTGAAAGCTCGCGAGGCAACTATTTTGCGTTACCAACAACTTTTGCAGCAAGCCAATAATGTAACGGAAGTCTTAGCAGTTGAACGTGAATTACGTGATGCAATCGAAGAAAGGGATGTAATTAAAGGCGAGATTAAATACCTGAACGATCAAGTAGGACGTAGTACAGTACATTTAGATTTAATTCAAAACTTAGAATATAGCCCGCATCGTCGCAGCTTTTTCAAACGAGTAGGTGATGCGTTTGCTAATGGTTGGCATGGCTTTTTAGAATTTATGATCGGTGTAGTATCTGCTTGGCCTTTTTGGATTTTAGGTGGAATTTTAGTAACGCTATTTGTGCGTTATCGTCGCAGAAGAAAGGCATAGTTTATAAAATGCAACGCCTACTAATTCTGACAAATTAGTAGGCGTTGCATTTTACACGTTTAGACGAAACCAAAATCACTTAGCAAGTCGCTCTTCTCTCAGATTCATCAGTCTGTTTTCTGCCTGCTCATTTACTCATCTCCCATCACGTAACCCAGCGGTTTAAAACGTTCCAAATGGTCAAAAATCACTTTAGCAATTGCCACTAATGGAACGGCTAATATGGTGCCGACCACGCCCCAGAGTGTACCGAAAGCAATAACCCCAAAAATGGTGAAAAATGGATTCAAATTCACTTTAGCACCCACTAAGAAAGGCTCTACTACATAACTTTCCAAGAATTGTGCAACGCCCATTGTTACCAGTACACCAATTACCATTCCCGTACCTCCCTGCGTCACCACTGCCGCCACGATTGCCAAAGAGCCTCCCACCATATTTCCCAAGTAAGGGATAACGGATAGAATCGCTGCCAAAATCGCCAAAAATATACCGTACTTCAATCCAATTATCATAAATCCAATGGAATACACGGTAGCTAAAATTCCAATCAAAACTAATTTGCCCACTAAATAGCCTTGAGCAATGTCTAACATATCATCCATAGCACTACGGGCAGTATCTTCCTTACCATCGTGGGTGATTTTTAAAATAAATTTCTTAAATCGAAATCGTTCAATTAATAGAAAAACGAGGTAAACTAAAATCAGCACTAAACTTCCTAAAGTGCCGACAAAAGATCCTGCAACTCCCGTAGCTCGTTCCGTAAGTGCACCGAAAATCTTGTTGGAATCAATCGTCATCCGCTTATTTACTGCCTCAGTTGACATTCCTGTCCATTGAACGACATAACCTTGAGCATTCTCCCATTGAATCTGTAGTTGTTCTTGAATGCTCGTCCAATCATCCGCAAAAGCACTTGCCTGAGTGATAATTGCCAATAATAAAATCAAGCCGATACTCACCACCCCCATCACAGATATGCCAATGGATAATCCTTCGCTAACGCCCCATTTGTTTAATTTGTTAACTACTGGATTTAACATCATGGCTAGCACCAATGCAATGGCAAGTGGTGTTAATAAGCCCGCCCCCAAATAAAGAATAGTTGGAATACCTAGAATAAGGAATACGTACAAGCAGATTTTAGTTAATTTCATAAAAACGAATAAAGTTGGTGAGAAAGACTAAGCATGGGTCATCCCAAATTTTAGCTGACTTTTAAACAACGGAAAATCTAATTTGTGCGATCCGAGAGAGTAAGGAGTAATATATAATACCGCTTTAACAGCATAACTAACTAAAAAGCCCCGTTGTGCTGTAACAACGAGGCTCTCTGAAATAGAAGGAATTTAACTATGAAAATCTTTATACATCATCAAGTACCTTCCCGGAACTTGATGATTTTTTACATTCTAGACCAATTTAAAACTATCAAGTACTGGGAAAGTACTTGATAGTACCCGTTACTCATTGTTCGTTAATAAAATTTTGTAAGATGCTTTGCGGTGTCCGTTCCAAGTGATGTAAACGTAGTACATCCCATTCACCAATCCTGTCAAATCAATCTGCTGACGCACTGCGCCGCTTTCCACTTCTTTTACTTCCAAAATTTGACCTAAACCATTGACCAATTGTAAAGTACCAACTTGCTCCAGTGGTTCAATAAAATCAAC
>JBGCES010001065.1:0-6307 GCA_045106545.1 Saprospiraceae bacterium | reverse complement strand
CCTTGATGATGCCTCGTCAGATGGTGACTTTCTGTCACCGTTTGACTTCTTCAGTTCAACAGATTTCACCCACTATTATTAGTCGTATTAATAACCGATTAACTCCCACCCCATTTCTTATCTTTAGTTAACGAGTTTAGGCACATTCGCCCCCTAATTTTGCAGTATTCTTTCATTTTAAAAACTAGAATATGCAAACGAAACTATTAATCACGCTTTTATTAACGCTATTGGTAAGCACCTTTTCTCTTCAAGCTCAATACACTGATCTGGAAACGACCAATAAAAAATGCTTCATCGGTAGTACTGCCTTTGTAATTTTAGGGCAGTTTGCTCAAACAAATCAACCTGATTTTGCACAACTTAATTTTGGTTATCGGCTAACTACTAAAGATGTTGTTTCTATCGAATTCAAAACGTGGAAATACGCTTGGCCGATCGGTATTCCTTATGGTGAGTTCTTTGAAGCAGCTGGTGAGAATTTCCCTGGTCACATTCGCGAATTTGGAGTCGCTTTCGTCTATCAGCGCTATTGGTGGAAAGGATTATACACAGGCGTACACGTGATGAATGCGTTCCAGTCGTTCGTGAACGAAGAGGGCAATAAAATTGATAATGGATTTCAATTATTCAATACTTACCGTTTGGGTTATCACGTGAAGTTATTTAACAATCGGTTTTTTATCGAACCTTCGATTGCCGTTACCCATCGTCCGTTACAAACGGAGATGCCCGATGATTTTCAGATCGTAAATGATAAATGGTCTAAATTCTTTTTTGGTGAACCGGGCTTACACTTCGGGTTTAATTTTTAAAATAAAATTTCTCCATCCATGAATAGTAAAAATCAAAAAAATGCCCCTCTTATTTATGAACGAATAAAATTCTAAAATAAGAAACTATCAAAAAGCAACGTCACTATTTTTCAAATGATTTATTTTCTGAATGAATATGTTTTTATTTATAAAATATATCAATTGAAAAATTCAAAAGTGAAGTTGTTTTTGATCAACATTATAACGATTTATGAAATTTTCCTACGCATTTTTAATAATCAGCTTTGTTGTTTTCAGCCAACCTTTATTCGCCCAATTAACGCCTGCGCAAGCAGTAGCAGAAATGGGTCGCGGAATAAATTTAGGTAATACCCTCGAACCTCCATTGGAAGGTGGTTGGAATAATGGGCCTGCACAGGAAGTACACTTTGATGCGTATGTAGAAGCTGGATTTTCTAATGTGCGCATTCCTGTGCGTTGGGATCAGCATACGGGCAACAGCGAACCTTTTGCGGTTAACGAAAATTGGATGAATCGGGTAGAGCAAGTCGTAGATTGGGGGTTAGAGCGCGGATTTTACATTACACTCAATGGTCACCATGAAGATTGGCTCAAAAATAACTATGCAAATGAAACACTACGGAATCGCTATGATGCAATTTGGGTACAAATCGCAGAGCGTTTCAAAGATAAATCGGAGAAGCTAATCTTTGAAATTATCAATGAACCCAAAGGCATGACGCGTACGCAAGTGGATGAATTGAATGCACGTATTTTAGGAATTATTCGTCAAAATAATCCTACGCGTTTAGTTATTTATGGTGGTAACGAATGGGCAAATTCCGCTCAATTACTTGCCGCTGCTATTCCTGATGATGATTACGTAATTGGTTATTATCATTCTTACGATCCGTGGAATTTCTCAGGTTTAGGAAATGGCACTTGGGGTACTGCCAATGATTATCAACAAATGAATAACCAGTACCAGTCCGTCAAAAACTGGTCGGAGGCAAACGGGATTCCCGTTCATCATAGCGAATTTGGAGCTTTGCTACGTTGCGATTATAACTCACGGATGCGAATTTATGCGCATAACGTAGAGCAATGTCTAATCAATGGATTTGCTTTTTCAGTGTGGGATGATGGTGGCGATTTTGGCGTTTTAAAACGTAATAGCAATACGTGGCCAGAAGTAAAAGACATTTTAATGCATTATCACGAGGATTCTCCTAATCAGATCACCTCGTCTTTTGTGGCAGATTCACTAACCAATGCCCCAACGATTGTTTTAAATTGGAATAACCGTACTACAAATGGCGGTGGTATTTTTTTAGAAAAATCAGTAAATAATGCCGTTTCATTTACAGAGATTGCTAGATTACCCGCAAACGCTACCACTTTTACGGATAGCAATGTAGAATCGGGCAAAACCTATACCTATCGCATTTACACCACACGTGCAGACGGAACTTTACTTCACGGCTATCCAACTCGATTGCGCATTACGGCTACCGAACAAACGCCTTTTAATGCGTCTCCGATTTCCATTCCTGGAAAATTGGAAGTGGAAGAATATGACAATGGTGGTGAAGGTATGGCATATCACGACACTGATCCTACCAATATTCCTGGTGGCTTTCGCACGGATGAAGGAGTAGATATTGGGGAATTTGGCGATGGTTATATTTTGGAATACGTTTCTGAAGGCGAATGGATTGAATACACCGTGGACGTTGCACAAGCTGGGATTTATAGTGTAAGCGCAGAAGTAGGTTCAGCTGTAGCAAATGGTGCGTTCAGTGTTACTTTTAATAAAAATAATGCTATAGCAAAATTCAATACGCCAAACACTGGTAATTGGTACACCTTCCAAACCATCACCGCTAATAATGAGATAGAACTAGAAGCAGGCGTTCAAATCATGCGTTTGGATATTACTAATAATAATTCTTTTAATGCTGATTATTTAACTTTTAACTTAGAGTCTGCTACCAATCTTGCAGATCTTGCAGCGATAGAAGCAGGTTTTACCATTGCACCTAATCCAAGTACAGGAGTAGTGAATATTGAACTAACGGAACAGTTAAAGAGCAGTGCTACGCTACTTCGCTTATTCAATGTAACGGGCAAACAAGTGGGTACTTTTTCAGTAGTAGGATCTTCAACTACTCTGGACTTGAATAGTTATCCGAGTGGTTTGTACTTACTTGAATTAGTAGGAAGTGATGTTAATTTAATTCAGCGCGTAGTCATTCGCTAAGTTTAAGCGGATAGAATAGACATTACTTATGCAGCCGTTTTTTCAAACGGCTCTACTGATTTGTATGAAAAAACGAAGATTGATTATTTTGAAACAACAAACTACTTTCTTCCAAATACTCTAAATACAATTCATAAATTTCTAACTCTACATCCAATCTTTCACTTGCATCATCTAAGCGCGCCGCCCGTTCTTCTAATTCCAATACGGGCGATACATTTTCCGATTGATTCGCGCGGCGGATAAAATCATCCAATTCAGTTTCCAATTCTACCGCCTGAGTGGTCAAGCGCTGCCAACGTTGAAATTTAGTTTGAATTTCCGTTTTTAAACTTGCTAATTCACTTTGATTACGTTGCTTCCGAATGGTTTGCGTAGCAAGCAGGTTTTCTTTTTCAATCCGTAGTTCTTCTAGTTTCAACTTACTTTGTCCATAGATTGGTAAATTAAAAGAAGCACCAATTGATGCTTTTTCGCGTAATAAATCTTCGGGATCATTATTGTATTCTACCCCAACAAAATCAAACCAGCGTTTACTTTCCGCCGTTTCCAAAGCGATTTCACTATCTATCAATGCCACAGCAACGGAATCTAATGCAGTTCCAGTAGAAAAATCCAAACTATTCATTTTTAAAACAATCGCTTCCACGGACATCCAGTCACTCCAATCAATGCTCGCAGCAGCAGCGAGTTCCGTCCGTCGCTCCTCCACTTTGATCAGCATCGTTTGCTGCTTGCGTTCCATACGCAAATAATCACGTGGAGTCCCCTCCCCTGCCAATAATAATTTATTTAAAACTATTTTCAGTTCTTGGTTAGTAAGCAGTTCTTGTTCCGCGATTTGCAGCTTGCGATAAGTTTTATATTTATCCAATATCTCAGCATAGGCTGCAACAATCAAAGGTTCATATTCATCTCGTAATTCTTCATTCGCTTCCTGCAAATAAAGTTGATGTAACTGCTCTTCGGCACGTCGAACATTACGAGAAGTCGGTGAGAAGCGAATTTGGTAGCGTTGTTCATTTAGCCGAAATTCATCCGTTTCAGTGCGGATATTAATTTCATCTAGAAAAGGCGATTTAAAATCATTGTTTTTAATAACTTGCTGGTTATCAAATATTTGCGAGAGTTGGCTTTCCAAATAAGTACGACTTGAGGTACTCGTTTGTGCAGCAGCAGAAACAGCAAAAAGAAGACTAAAACTAATTAACCATCCATTCATCAAAAGCAGATAAAATTGATTGATTTGAGAAAAATTGGCGCGTAAAATCAGTTGCATACAAGAATTAATGAAATCTAATAAACCAGCATTTTAATCATATTACACTATACCTACTGCAGTGTAACATTAATAATTTCACATTCTTCAGCGCGTAGCGATGTTAGTCTTGGTAGCTCTAATTTATCCATATTCTTAGTGGCGCAGCGCGACACGCCCCTTAGTTTTAATGGGAGCATCGCTATGCGCTGCAAATGTTTTGGGTAACTGTGTACTACCAAGGCGGTAATCGCTACGCGCTTATAAAATATTTAAACACTTTTGCTACATTGTACTTACCCTTGCGCATGAATCGCCGCCATACCTACCATATCCACGATCTGTCTGACACTTGCACCCAATTGTAGAATATGCACTGGTTTATTCAGTCCTAATAAGATCGGTCCGATCAAATCCATTTCTGCACCTTCGCTCAATAGATTATAAGCAATATTGGCAGAAGAGAGATTAGGGAAAATTAGGGTATTGGCGCGTTCGCCTGCAATTTTGCTAAAAGGATGAAATTCTTTGGAAAGTTGACCATTCAACGCAAAGTGTGCCTGCATTTCTCCATCTACTTTTAAGTCGGGATGACGTTCGTGAAGGATTTTGGTCGCTTCGCGCATCAACATAGCAGACTCACCATAAGGGACAGAACCGAAATTGGAATAGGTCACCATAGCGATTTTAGGTTCGATATTGAAAATACGAACTTGTTCGGCAACCAATTCGGTAAAATCAGCGATGTCTTTAGCAGAAAGATCGTGATTGATCGTAGTATCTGCTAAAAATAGCGGTCCCTGACGCGTCATCAAAATGTGCAAACCCGCTACTTTGTTTACGTTAGGACGCGAACCAATAATTTGTAAAGCTGGGCGAACCGTAACGGGGAATTTCTTAGTCAAACCGCCAATCATCGCATCGGCATCTCCCATTTCTACCATCATCACCCCATAACGCGAACGACTCCGCATGGCATCCGATGATTCTTGGAGATTCATACCTTTACGCTTGCGTTTTTCAAAAAAGATAGCCGCATAGCGTTCAAGACGTTGTTTTTCGACGTCGTTTACTGGAAATTTAGGATCAATGATTGGCACATTCGGAAGATCAATTTCAAAATTGGTCAGCATTCCTTGAATCCGCTCCACATTACCCAATAGAATCGGGTGGGCAATTTTTTCTTCCAACACTTCTTGTGCAGCGCGAAGTACCGAGATATTTTCCGCGTCAGCGAAAACGACCCGCTTCACATCTTGTTTGGCTTTCGTTTCAATAATTTTGGAAAGCGTATTATCATTGCCAAGTCGTTTTGCGAGTTCCGTTTCGTAAGCTTCCCAATCTTTGATCGGATGTTGCGCTACGCCAGTTTCCATTGCGGCTTTGGCTACTGCCATTGCTACTTCCGTGATCAAACGTGGATCAACTGGTTTGGGAATTATATAGTTTTTACCAAATTTTAGATTGATGTCACCATAAGCCATATTAACAACATCGGGAACTGTTTTTTTAGCTAATTCCGCTAAAGCATGAACTGCACCGAGTTTCATCGCTTCGTTAATTTCAGTAGCACGTACATCTAGTGCGCCTCGAAAAATAAAGGGAAAACCTAACACATTATTTACCTGATTAGGGTAGTCCGAACGACCCGTCGCCATAATTGCATCGGGACGGGCATCTGTAGCATCTTCGTAGCTTATTTCGGGAGTTGGATTTGCCATCGCAAAGATCACAGGATCTTTTGCCATGCCTTTTATCATTTCCTTACTCAAAATATTTCCTCTCGATAAACCGATGAATACATCTGCACCTTTTAAAATATCTGTCAACGAAGTATCAGCAGGAACGGTATTATTAATAAATTCAGGTTTTTTACCATTCAAATTATCCCGGTCGCCGTGGATCAAACCTCGGCTATCATACATATATATGTTTTCCTTTTTCGCGCCCAGCGAAACGTAAATCCGCGTACAGGAAATCGCCGACGCGCCCGCACCATTTACGATAATTTTG
>JBGCES010001064.1:0-4813 GCA_045106545.1 Saprospiraceae bacterium | reverse complement strand
AATAGGGTTCTCTTGCTGCTGATCTCCTTCCCAGCGTATCGTAGAGGTGTATCCATAACTACCCGTCATATTTCCGTCGATGGTAGAAGCATTGACAATACCGGGAATCTGTTTTATTTCCGTGAGGAAACTTTCCATATTTTCCTTTATGCTACCTTCTTTTTTAAATAAAATCAGATTATCCTGCTCGTAACCTAGATGTTTGGTTTGGATAAACTGAATTTGTTGTTGCGTAACGATCACCGCAACTATTAAAATAATAGATAAAGCAAATTGGAAAACGACCAATCCTTTGCGTAACCAAACCGCATTGAGTCGATTACCAAATGCACCTTTAAAAACTTGAATCGGTTGAAATTGAGAAAGGTAAAAAGCGGGATAGCTGCCTGCAATTATTCCAGTAATAAAAGTGATCAGTGTTAATCCAATTAGCAATGGAGGAGAAAAAGTAAAGACGAGGTTTTTTCCTGTAATTTCATTAAATACAGGAATCGAAAGTTGAGTTAAAAAAAGTGCTAAAATTAATCCCAGAAAAGCAGTAAATATTGCCTGACTTAAGTATTGTTGAATCAAAGTAGAACGTCTCGCACCAATCGTCTTTTTGACTGCTACTTCTTTTAGACGTTGACTGGCTTTGGCGGTCGATAAATTCATAAAATTGATACAAGCAATCAACAAAATGAACAGCGCAACGAGCGCGAATAATTTCACGTAAGTGATTCTACCGCCGCTTTGGATACCATTTTCAAAATGATCGTATAAATAGCGGTCACTAAACTTACGAATAAACAAGGTGCTATAGCTATTGCGGTCGTGTTTGCTACGAATTAGATGTTCTATTTTTTGATTAAACGCTAACGGATCGGCACTCTCCTTTAATGAAAAATAAGTACGTGGACCGCTATTGTACCATTGCTTAATGCTAGGTTTGTTTTTTACAAAAAGATCGTAAGAAAATAAGGCATCAAACTCCAAAGTCGAATGTTCTGGTACATCTGCAAATACTCCCGCTATGGTATAATTTCCACTTACTTCTGCCCAATTGCGCTGCCATTCAATCGTCTGATTAACAGCGTTTTGTGCGTTGCCAAAGAGTTTAGTAGCCATTTCTTCAGATAACAAAATGTGGCTAAGGTTATTTAAAAGGGGTGTGGCTTCTCCTGCTACCAAAGGAAAATTGAATAGCTCGAAAAAGTCTTTCCCAACGTAACGCTCCTTCGCTTTAAATCGCAAGTCATCGTTGATAATAATTCCTGTATTTCCTAAATTGGCAACTGTTGTTGCTTGCTCTATTTCAGGGAAATCTTCAACTAAGGTTTCTGCTAATAAACCAGGTGTGCCAGCCGTAACTACAACGTCATTGGCGTTGTTACTGGAACGCATCATGACTTGGAACAGACGGTCTTTGTTTTGATGAAATTTATCAAAACGCCACTCATCTTGAATCCATAAGGCAATCAAAACAAAACAGGTCAAACCAACTGCTAAACCAACTAAATTGATCGCAAAAGTGGTTTTATCACGCCAAGCCGTGCGGTATGCTAATTTGAAATAATGTAGAAGCATATTGGAGCACAGACATTCCTGTCTGTGAAGTTTAGTGATAAAAAATTGGGGTAGGTATAAATTTTTGCACGTTGGTTGAACACAGGCAGAAATGCCTGTGCTCCATTACTCGTCTTTCAAAGAATTAATGGGACTAGCAATCGCCGCTTTGATACTCTGAAAACTTACGGTTGCCAAAGTAATCACCACCGCCATAATCCCCGCTGCGGCAAATACCCACCAGTTCAAATCTACGCGATATTCATAGCCGTCTAACCAACCACTGAGGTAGTACCAAGCCAATGGAATTGCCACGATACAAGCAGCTAATACCAAAAAGATAAAGTCTTTAGAGAGCATCGCCCACAAGTCTAAAACGCTCGCACCCAACACTTTACGAATGCCAATTTCCTTCGTTCGACGTTCGGCCACATAAGCGGATAGACCAAACAGACCTAGACAAGAAATTAAAATGGCGAGTATGGCAAAAATACTGGCGGCTTTCCCAATGCGTTCTTCCTCCATGAATTTTTTACCAAAATCATCATCTACAAAGTCGTATTCAAAAGGCGTAGCTGGCGCAACTGATTTGTAAATATCTCCCACTTGCGTAAGTGCTTGCTGGATATCTTGTCCTGCTTTTAATTTGATAAAAAGCATATTTTTTCTCCACTCATCTAAGCGGTAAATGGATGCTTTAACCGGTAAGTAAGGGCTATCTTGTAAAATATCTTTGACTACTCCAATAATTGTAAATGGATTACCATTAAAATCTGTAACCGTTTCGCCAACGGGATTTTCTAATCCCATTAAATTTACTGCGGTCTGGTTGAGGATCATCGCGGCGGTATCGGTTTTAAACGCTCGCGAAAAATCACGTCCATCAACGATTTCCCAATTGATGGTTTTGCCATATTCGTGCGATACGCCTGTGTTAGCAAAAGACTTCATACGGTCGTCATCCGTGGATTCTTTCCACTTCATTCCACCTGTATTCGACCAGATATTCGTCATAGGAGAATTAGAATGACCGACTTCTACAATGTTGCCTGTTTTCAATAATTTATCTCGCAGCACATCAAATTTATCTCGTATTTCCTTCGTCAGCATATTAATTTGGATCACATTGTCTTTATCATAGCCGAGTACGCGGCTTTTGGCGTGATTGATTTGTTGATAAACTACAACTGTTCCGATGATTAAAGCAATAGAAACCGTGAATTGTAAAACGACTAATACTTTGCGAGGCGTACTAGCTGAACGTCCCGTTCCAAACGTACTTTTTAATACTTTCAGTGGCTCAAAAGACGATAAAAAGAAAGCAGGATAACTGCCTGCTAAAAGACCTGTAATGGTCATAAAAGCAGCAATAGCTAACCAAAATAAGGGCGATGACCATAAAATAGACATTTCCTTATCCGTAATTTCATTAAAAATAGGCAGTCCAATATAAGTTAAACCAATCGCAAAAATGGTTGCAATAACCACCACGACGTACGATTCGGTTAAAAATTGCACAATCAATTCGTTACGCCCAGAACCGACCGTTTTTCTAACCCCAACTTCCTTCGCACGGCGTTCCGATTGTGCTGTCGATAAGTTCATAAAATTGATACAAGCTAGTAGCAAAACGAATACACCAATGATACCGAATAGCCAGACAAATTGGATGCGCCCGCCTGCGTTTTCGCCATTTCTAAATTTACTGTATAAATGCCATTTGCTCAATTGATGAACAAATAAATCTGGCTCTAGTGGCAATTCAATATTGCGCGATTCTGCGTCTTTGATGCGTGCGTTAACGGATGCAAGGTCAGCACTGGGAGGCATTAAACCAAATAACTGTTGCGAGTGATCGTCCCAAGAAGTCGTTGCACTTTTTATCCATTCTTGTTGTGCAAATGCTGCCCAAGGAACGAACAGACTAACCGTTTCCCAGCTAGAGTTTTTAGGAAAATCAGGCATGATGCCAGTTACCACGTAGTCGCGTCGATTATCTATTTTAATATTTTGACCAATCGGATCGCTTTCGCCAAATAACACTTCTGCTAATGATTCATTGATGACAATAGAATACATCTCTTGAAGCGCTCTTTCTCGACTTCCCTGGACTAACTCAACATCTAGCATACGTAAAAACTGCGGTTCTACGCTCATTCCACGACGCGTGATTTTTTTATCGCCTACGGTCAATAATTTCGTACCATTCCAAGATGCTAAACTCAAATCGGTAAAATCATCCGCATGTTCATTTTTTAATACATCCTTAATTGGAATACACATGGCAGAGCCTACATCGTGCTTTCCATTGATGAGATATTTTAGTCTGAATTGCACAAATTGCTCGCGCGTGGAGTGCATATTATCAAAGGTCAGTTCGTCGTGTAGCCAGAGACCAATGATGATCGCAATCGCCATACCTGCTGATAGCCCAAAGATGTTGATGAGGGAAAATCCGCGATTTTTAGTCAGGTTGCGGAGCGCGAGTTTGAGATTGGTTTTAAACATAAGCAAATGGAGGACAGACATTCTTGTCTGCCATAGTTTTAGTTTTGAAAAAAATAGCTTTTGGGTGGAATCTACGTTTACTAAACTTCAAAAGTTTAGTAAACGTACACTACTAATTAGTATTCAAGTGGCGTTCCAATAATTTCAAATTACTGATAATCAGTTAATTATAAAATTAAAAATATTAATACGAAAATAAAAGTGTTCAAAAATGAACAGTTTTGCGTTCGTTGGTGGACATCTGGAGGGCGCTTGGAGGACAGACACTCTTGTCTGTCAAATAACGTGAGCGACTTGACAGACAAGAATGTCTGTCCTCCAAATCATTATTCGTCCTGCAAGACTTTAGCTGGATTGACTAACGCCGCGCGTAACGAACGCAAACTCACCGTCGCAAAGGCAATCAAAATCGCAAGTGCACCGACCAATAAAAATACCCGCCAATCGGGTTCTACGCGATATGCAAAATCTTGTAACCAGCGGTTAGCAGCGTAATAGGCAATTGGACAAGCAAGTAAAAAAGCAACTAATACCAATTTTAAGAAATCACTGGCTAAGAGCTGTACAATTCCCGTTACAGATGCGCCTAACACTTTCCGAATGCCGATTTCTTTCGTACGGCGTTCAATCATAAAAATGGTTAAACCGAATAGCCCCAGACAAGCAATAAAAATAGTCAATCCCGCAAATAAACTGAGCAAAACGCCCGCTTTGCGTTCACTTTGATACGTCGCATAATGACTTTCGTCTAAAAATGCGG
>JBGCES010001063.1:0-1528 GCA_045106545.1 Saprospiraceae bacterium | reverse complement strand
TTATTGGTTAGAGACATTAGACGTTAGATTTTAGACGTTAGAACATTCATTAAAATTGGGTTATCTAAATTCTAATGTCCAACGTCTAACTTCTTTAATAAAAAGCGGCGCAAAAGTACGATTTTTAACCTAGCTGGGTAACCACAATTGCGATTTAGCAGATAAAAACCTACATTTGGTGTTCGAGAAAACTATATTAAAAAAAACTCATATTTAGAACCATGAAATTAATCACGCAATTCTTAGCATTTAGTCTTACTTTTTTGTTCGCTTTCAATCTGAGTGCCGAAGAATACGGCATCGCCTCTTATTATTCTGATAGCTTTCAAGGTCGCAAAACGGCAAGTGGCGAACGCTATGACATCGGTAAGTTGACGGCAGCTCACAAGAGTTTACCTTTCGGTACAATTATCAAAATCACTCGTTTAGACAATAAAAAATCAGTGCGCGTACGCGTTAATGATCGTGGACCTTATATCAAAGGACGCATCGTAGATGTTTCGCGCAAAGCGGCGGAACGTTTAGGTATTATCCAAGATGGCCACGCGCAAGTAAAAGTAGAAGTAGTTGGAAAGGGCGAAGTAGCGCCTAAAGCAGAACCTGCTGTAGTCACTACGCCAAAACCGCAACCAACCACGACTCCCGCTACTCGCGCTGCCGAATTCGCAGAACGAACCACGCCTAAACCAGTAGCGAAACCTACTCCTAAACCGCAACCAACGACAGTAGCAACGAAACCAAGTCCTGCAAAAACTAAAGTCATTGCACGCGAAACGGCTGCGCCAAAACCTGTTAAAAAAGAGGTCAAAAAGGTGGAAGAAGTCGCAGAAGCAAAGCTGGTGACTAAAGATTATCAAGAATATGATTTGTATAAAATCCGCTTGATGCGTCCGAAAAAAGAAGGTTTCGGCGTGCAAGTCGCTTCTTTGAGTAGTTACGAAAATGTGATGAAGAAGGTAGCGGAATTGCAAGGCATGTGGTACAAAAATATCTTAGTCAGTATTGAAAAAGGGGGTAATGGCAGTCCGATTTATAAAGTGATTATGGGACCATTTCCTGATGAAGAGGTGGCTACGGCTTATAAGAAAGGCATGAAGAAAAAGAATAAACTGACGGGTTTTGTGGTGCCTTTGGAGAATACGGGAGCGGCTGCGCAGAACTAGTATTTCCCTGTCCTATACTATCTCAACTCTAAGGGGTTGAAACCCCTTGTTTGGGAATGTGAGAAGTGTCTTCGACACTTTGAAGAATCAATAAAAAAACGCCTTCGAGGATATGCTCGGAGGCGTTTTTTTGTGCCCCTACTCTACTTTTTTTAACGATCGATGCAACCTTTTTTAAACTTTTATTTCTTTCTTAATTGCAGAACTAATCGGAATAGTGTATATTTGTTCTACAATTTAGTAACTAATTCCAAAAGAGCGCAAATTCCTCCAAGGAATCCGCTCTATCTAGACAATACCGATTCTAAAAAAATACACGTGAAAGAAACCAAACTAGGCGAATTTGAAGAAGTGATTTTACTGCT
>JBGCES010001062.1:0-3909 GCA_045106545.1 Saprospiraceae bacterium | reverse complement strand
ATCTTAAATTTTTGAAAAAGAGGTCAGATGTCAGACCGTTTCACTGTCAGAAGTCAGATGTTAATCTGTAGAGGAATCAGACTTTGTGGCAGCTTTCTTTGTTCGCGTCGGTTTCTTTTTGGGCTTTTGTAGTGTTTTAGTTGATAAATTCACTACGTTGACTAAATCATTCCACGCGCCTAATAATAAATTTAAAAAGGTGCTACCATCCTCGGTGATGTGATAATATTTGCGAGGCGGTCCCTGATCCGATTCTTTCCACGTATAATGCAGCCAACCTGCTTTTTTCATGCGCGCTAACAACGGATATAAAGTGCCTTCTTTCACAATCAGCTTCTCCTCACTCATATTTTTAATTTTCTTCAAAATATCAGATGGATACGCCTCCTTCGCCTCCGCGACGATAGAAAGAATACACAACTCCAACACGCCCTTGCGCATCTGTGCTTTTGTATTTTCCACGGCTTTGTTGTTTTCAGTTTTCAAATTCATAATTCAAAGATAAGACAAAACAAGCTACTTTGCAATACAAGGTAGCTGTTTTCACCAAGTAGTTCGATGAAAATGGATAAAATTTCGATAAACGCTTGGAGGACAGACATTCTTGTCTGTCTAACAACGGTGAACGTGAATGATAAACGGTAAATCATCAAATGGACAACCAATCATCGAACTAAATTGTATTTTTGTTGCAGCATTACAATGCTTACTCTTTAATAAAAGCTAGAGCGCAGCGGAAAGCTGCACCCTAGTGAGAAGAGTTTACAATCAAACAATTCTGACTATCCATTTATACCATGCAAGAAATAACTAAAATCATCCGCCAACGGCGCTCGATATTTCCAAATACCTATATCGATCAACCGATTCCACGTGAATTAATTGAAGAAATTTTGGAAAATGCCAATTGGGCACCCAACCATCGACATACTGAACCATGGCGATTTAAGGTTTTTTATTCTAAATCGGAATTAGAAAAATTAGCGCAATATCTTGCTGATGCTTATAAAGAAAATACGCCTGCTGAGAATTTTAAGCAAAAGAAATATGAAAAAACGCTAAAAAAAGCGACTCAATCAGGTTGCGTGGTTGCGATCTGTATGCAGCGCGACCCTGCGGAAAGTGTACCTGAGTGGGAAGAAGTAGCTGCAGTTTCTTGTGCCGTACAAAATATGTGGTTGACTTGTACCGCCCATAATATTGGTGCGTATTGGAGTTCGCCTAAATACATGACCAAACGCATGGCAGCCGAATTTTTAGGTTTGCAAGAAGGCGAGCAGTGTTGGGGACTCTTTTATATGGGTTATCACAATTTACCTGAACTACCAGGCAAACGCAAACCGATTTCCGAAAAGGTAGAGTGGCGTTAGGGCTTTACTAAAATCAGATTTGTAAACACCAAATGTGCCGTGCTGTACGTTTGGTGTTTATTATTAGCTTAAAAATTGTCTAATTTTTTGTTGAAAGTGCCGTCAGCCGTCCACCTTCTACCGTCAACCGTTCCTATTTATGTACCGACTATTTTTTCTATTTTTCACTTTCTCTTTTTTCCAACTTACCGCGCAAGACGAAAATCTCCGTTACGAAGATTATACCTATTTAGAAAATATCAGATCCGTTAAATTTCATCCAATTGGCAGTCCAATAGATGCACCCATTATAGGTTTAAACGAACCGAATAATCTAGTGCTATACTTCGATGATTTGGACGATGAAATAAAAGATTATGCTTACGAAATTGTGCATTGCACTAAAGACTGGCAACCGTCGGGTTTGAATGATATGGAGTATTTAGATGGATTTACGGGAAATATTATTGAAGACATTTATAATTCTTTTGGTACTCGCGTCAATTATACGCACTATCGGTTGTACTTACCCAACGAAGATATTCGCTGGACGCTGTCAGGTAATTATTTACTCAAAATCTACGAAGATGAAGATGAAAAACGTTTAGCGATTACACGTCGTTTTATGGTATTTGACCGTAAAGTCGTTATTTCGGCTAATCAAACTGGAACAGCAAAAGTAGAAAAACTCAAAACCCATCAAGAAGTTGATTTTACTGTTGTTGACAAAAAAAGCGTGGTGCGCAGTCCGCGCCAAGAGTTGAGCGCAGTGGTTTTACAAAACTTCCGAGCAGATAATGCTATCTATAATCTCGAACCACTATTTATCAAGCAAGAGAAAATCATTTTTGATTACCAAGATAAAATCGTTTTCCCCGCAGGTAATGAATTTCGCTTTTTTGATACGCGCAACTTGCGTTTTCAAGGACAAGGCATTAGAAATATCCGCGTTTATGACGACGGATTTGAAGTTGATTTGATTACGGGAAGAAAGCGGATTAATAGTCCTTACTTAACTTATCTTGATGCGAATGGACAATTTGTAATTGAAGAAGGAACCCAAAATCGCACTTTCGGCACTTTACGCGATTCGACCGATCTGACGAGTTTTGATTTAATCAGTATTCAAGATCAAAATGATTTGCGCGAAATGCACTTGCGTGCAGATTATGCCGATGTACTTTTTAGTTTGGAAAGTATAGGTGAGATTCCTGATGCCAAGGTCTATGTATTTGGCGGTTTGACCGATTGGCAATTGAAGCCCGAATTTGAAATGCGTTATTCGGAAGCGGCTAGTGCTTACTATTTAAATGCTTTTTTGAAGCAAGGTTATTATAATTACCAATATGTCATTGTAGAAGATGGCGTACCTGATATTTCTTTAACAGAAGGTAATTTTTTGAAGCGCGGAATCAGTATTCTTTTCTGATTTATTATCGCCCATTTGGTAGTCGCTATGACCAATTGATTGGTTATCGGACGTTCGAATTTCCGTTACGATAGAATTAAAATACAGCGTTTTTAAATGGAATAAGTATTACGCATATTTTTGCTGCTTAACCGGTATTGGACGCAAGTCATATTTATCCAATGCCACAAATTGAAAACCGCGTTGCGAAAAATGCGCTAAGATGCGCGGTAAGACGTAACGCAAATTTTTCTCTGCCTTCAAACTATCGTGCAGCACGACAATCGAACCCGCCTTAGCGGCTTGAATCACGTTTTCCAAACAGCGTTGCGGGCTAATTTTTTGGTCAAAATCTCCACTCAACACATCCCACATCACGATTTGATAATGGCGCTGTAAAAATTGCGCCTGCTTCGGCTTGAGTCGTCCATAAGGTGGGCGAAAGAGCAGTGAATTGGTTGCATTTGCGCCCTGACGCACATTATGAAAATACGGAATATTGTCTGTCATCCAACCATTTAGATGATGGTAAGTATGATTACCAATCGTGTGTCCTGCCGCTTGCACTGCTGCAAAAATATCAGCATGCTGTTCTACATTATCGCCCACACAAAAGAAGGTCGCCAGTGCCTCATACTGCGCTAATTGCTCCAACACCCAAGGCGTTACTTTGGGGATGGGACCATCATCAAAAGTGAGGTATAATTGCTTTTCGGTCGTCGCAATTTGCCAAGTAAAATTGGGAAAGAAAGTTTGTAGCAACTTTGGCGTTTTTACCAAATACATAGTAATAGTGTTTTTGCTTGCGCAAGCAGTTTCAATGGTAAATGCACATCATTAATACCATTGAAATGAAAAAAAGTAAATGTAAGTGGTAAAAAAGGAAAGTGGGTTAAATTATTTTAAAAACGTGTGAGCGTGTATTTTGCTGCTTTAGAGAAGTGGGTTTTATGGATTCAATTCAAATTCACCACCGCCGTGTAGTACTCGTTCACAAATTAAATCCAAAACATCGTTCTTACCTTTTTGTAATTCTTCAATTGAATTGACATTAATTTTTGCTCCATTTTCATCAATCAAATTTAAGTGCACTTGACGACGGATAACGAACCAGTCCCAGTACCGTTCTGCACCCAAGCCTCTTTCTTCAGT
>JBGCES010001061.1:0-1801 GCA_045106545.1 Saprospiraceae bacterium | reverse complement strand
TTTCAACTTAATGAAATAGTTACTAATTTCCAAGATCTCCCTCCTAGTATTGCACTAGATGATATTAACAATCGCAACGGTATCATCGGAAATGAAATTTTGAGTCGCTTTTATGTTATTATGGATTACGCGCGAGGTCAGTTATATTTAAAACCAAATCGTAGATTTAAGAAGAAATTCAAATTTGATAAAAGCGGATTACAAATCTTTGCTGTGGGTAATAATCTGAATGCTTTTCAGATTCAGTATGTTATTCCCAATTCCCCAGCAGCTAATGCTGGTTTACAAGTGGGAGACAAAATATTGAGTGTTAATCGTCTTGTTGCGGGCTTTCTCAGCTTACGCAATGTAATAGAAATGCTAAAAGGGAAAGAAGGAAAAAAAATTCGCATAAAAATAAATCGCGACGGAGAAAAAATGATTAAAACATTCTATCTCCGAAAGTTGATCTAGACTCAATATTTAATTTTTGTGTTTTATCCCGAAATGCTTCGGGGTACGCTATTTTAAATTTTACATTATCCAAATAGATTTTAACTTTGGATAAATCAGCTAAAACACTTACCTTTGCAGCCAATTTTGCAGAAATGGATGTTTCTACATCTAATTTTTGCTCAAATAAAATTAATTAAATAAAATTACTCAAATGTTCGCAATCGTAACCATAGCCGGTCAACAATTCAAAGTAGAGGAAGGTCAGGAGATCTTCGTCCACCGGTTAGAAGCTAAAGAAGGAGATAGCGTATCATTCGACCAAGTTAATTTGGTAGATGATAACGGTTCTCTATCCGTTGGCAAGCCGGTGTTGGATGCTAAAGTCACCGCTACTGTTTTAGGTCATCAGAAAGGTGATAAAGTAATCATTTTCAAAAAGAAAAGACGTAAAGGCTACCGTAAGAAAAATGGTCACCGTCAAAGCTTTACGAAAATCAAAGTAGATAGTATCGCACTATAATTAAGTTGATAGGTTGATTAGTTTATTTGTTGATTAAGTTAATTAACCATAAAAGTCATCAACTGAAGAATTAATTAAAAACGAAATGATTGGAAAGATAAAGTTCTGAGTTGAATTAACTCAATTAACCTTATCCACTCAATCAACTAAAAAAAATATCATGGCTCACAAGAAAGGTGTCGGTAGTACGGATAATGGACGGGATAGTAATCCTAAGTACTTGGGCGTAAAATTATTTGGTGGTCAAACCGCAAAAGCTGGAAATATCATCATTCGCCAACGTGGTACAAAATATCACGCAGGAGAAAACGTTTATTTAGGACGCGACTTTACCGTTCACGCGAAAGTGGATGGCACAGTAGTTTTCAATAAGCGCAAAAATAACCGTACTTACGTTAGTATCATCCCTGCGGATGCAGCTGATGGTGGTGCGGTAGCAACTCAACCTAGAAAAGAAGTGAAGGCAGCTACTCCTGTAGTAGAAAAAGTGGCAGAAACACTAGGTGAAGCAGTTGGAACAGTTACAGCGACTGCTCAAGGAATTGCAAGTAACGTAGCAGATTTAGCAGAAAAAACTGTAAAAACTGGCAAAACTGAAAAAATTGCTTTACCTTCGGGTAAGAAATTTAAGGTAGATGACCTTAAAATTGTTGAAGGTATTGGACCAAAGATTGAGCAATTACTTAACGAAGGTGGCATCAATACTTGGCAGGAATTAGCAGATTCTAAAGTAGAAACTTTACAAGGTATTTTAGATGCTGCAGGTTCACGTTACCGTGTTCATAATCCATCAACTTGGGCACAACAAGCTCAGTTATGTGTAGATGGCAACTGGACAGAGTTGGA
>JBGCES010001060.1:0-3934 GCA_045106545.1 Saprospiraceae bacterium | reverse complement strand
GCACGAATGCAAGCAGTTTTAAAATTAGATCTTGCTTACTATGTAAATACCCAAGATTCGGCGCGGGCGGCCGAAAATGCGACAGCATCATTGGCTTATGGTCGGCAAACAAATGATCAGAAAATCATTGCTTATGCCTACAAAGTTTTAGGATTGGTAGAGCAAGGAATGGAGCATTTTCCAGCAGCATTCGCCTATAGTGACTCTGCGTATCACTACTATGAAATACTGCGCGATACGAGTGGTCTATTGGCAGTTTTAAATAATATTAGTCAAGGATATTGTCGCTTGGGAGAATGTGCAAAGGGCGTAGAAGCCTATCAGAAAGCGAGTAGATGGTCAGCTAATAATTCTCAAAAATGGCAAGCGATTCAGACTAATTACGCGATTTGTTTATTCGACTGTCAGTTGTATTCACAGTGTTTGGATATTACCAAAAATACACTGCCAGTTGCCGCTGCATCAGAAAACGACCGCTACCAAGTCATTCTCTATACCATTTTGGGCTATGCTTACAATGCACTAGAAAAACCTGATTCCGCATTAACTGCGTTTAATCGCGGTATTGATTATTTGGCGGGCGAAATTGATATTATTTACGAGGCTATGTTGATTGGAGGCAGAGGGACAGCACATTTGGAATTAGGAGCGTATGAAAAAGCCCAAAGTGATTTACAAAGAAGTGTGAAATTGGAAAAACAAGCGGGTTACCCCGAAACGAATGCGCGATTTTTAGTCAATTTGGGAATAGTTGCCAAGAAATTAGGTCAGATAGATGAAAGTCATATTTGGTTTCAACGGGGCTTGGCACGCTCACACGAAACGCAGGATAATAACAAATTGGCAGAAGCTTATTTTATGGCGTCTGAAGTATCCGAATTAGTGAATAAAAAAGACCTTGCGCTCACTCAATTACGCACGGCTTATGAATTGCGCGATAGCTTTCTCAACGAAGAAATTTTGCGCAATACGCAGGAATTGACTACCAAATTTGAAACGGAACGCATCAAAAAGGACTTGGCAGAAAGCAATTTATTAGTTGAAAAACAGAATAGTCGCGTGCGTTTAATTGGGATTGCTAGTATAGCGGTGGCTTTGATTGGTAGTTTGTTGGCAATGTTTCTTTTTTTGCGCTAGCGGAGGAAGCGATTAGAAATTGAAAAACGTAAAGTAGAATTAGAATACGGCTTGCTGCGTGCGCAGATGAATCCGCATTTTGTGTTTAATTCGCTCAACTCCATTCAGGGCTTTTTTGCTAATAATAAATTCCGGGTTGGTAATGAATTTTTAGGAAAATTTAGCCGTCTAATTCGCCGCGTTTTGGATCAATCTGTGGTGCATGAAATCACCTTGCGCGAAGAATTAGAAACCTTGGAATTGTATTTGGAATTGGAAAAAGTACGCATGAATGATCGTTTACATTATCAATTTCATTTTGATCCGAATCTGGAATCTGAATTTATCAAAGTGCCGCCCCTCGTCCTTCAACCGTTTGTAGAAAATGCGATTTGGCATGGAATTGCACCGAAAAACGACGACGGACGCATTGATATTTACTTAAAAACGAACGCCACAGAAGATCGCTTAAATGTGATAGTCGAAGACGACGGCATTGGCTTGAAATTAAAAACGGCACCATCTGATCATCAATCGCGCGGTATTCAAATTACCCGCGAGCGTTTAGGAAAAGATAGCTTGGTAACTATCAATAATCGAAAGGATCGAACTGGTGTACGCGTCGAAATTGAATTTGCGGTTTAGAGATAAAATAGAGACCGTTTTACTGACAGAACGCTGTGCTGACAGAGGACAGATCACTGCGTTGTCAGAGCGGCTCTTCTATCACCACAGTGTTCTGACTTCTTATAAAAAAACAATCATGATTCGTACCATTATCGTCGATGACGAACAACATGCCCGTAGTACGTTATCGGGACTGCTTAAACAAGTCGATATTCCATTAGAAATAATTGGTGAGGCTGGCACATTAGCCACGGCGAAACAGTTGGTAGAGCAAACCAATCCCGACTTGATATTTTTAGACGTACAGCTCAAAGAAGGAACGGGATTTAACTTATTGGAAAAATTACCTGACTTGAAATCCGAAGTTATTTTCGTCACTGCCTACGATAAATACGCCATTCAAGCCTTCCAAATGGCAGCTTTTGGCTATTTGCTTAAACCATTGCAAATCAGCGAGTTAGACGAGGTGTTAGAGCGTTTTCAATCGCGCTTTGGTAAAGTGAGTACCGCTGAGCGTAGTCGTATTTTAATTAATAATCACGGTGCGGATCATCAAAAGAAAATCGTGTTGAGCAACATGAATGGCTTTCGCGTGGTCGAACTAAGCCAAGTCATTTATTTACGTGGCGAGGTCAATTACACTCGTTTCTTTTTGACTACGGGTGAGCAGATTTTAGTGAGTAAAACCCTTCGTGATTATGAGCTATTGGACGAGATGGGGTTCTTCCGTATTCATCAATCTTCCATGATTAATTTGAGTCATTTGGTAGAATATCGGCGCGGAGAAGGCGGCGCAGTAATTATGACAAATCAGGACGAATTAGCAGTGTCGCGAAGAAGGAAGCAAGAGTTTATTGAGCGATTTTTTTCATAAAAACGCTTACTTGCCTGGGTGGAGCTTTCTGCTGAATGTCATCAACTTAAGCGATATCAGCTGTTCCTGAAGGGAACAAACTATGAATAGCCTCGGATGGAATCCGAGGTAAAGTAACTACACCGCTCCATTCATGACTCTGGAGGAGTCAAACTCGATATAAGTTCAACTCCTTCGTAGATTTTCTTAAGTTGATGACATTCAGCTTTCTGCTCCGTTCGAGCTTGAGTCTTTAAAGTCATTAAGTATAGTGTATTAAATCATGGTGATTTTTAAAATCACCATGATTTATTCGTTGAACTTCACAATCACGATAATCCCGCAAACGCTGCTCCAGCGATACCGATCACAAAAAACAGCGCATAAATACCGAGAATAACAATCATAAAAATGCCCCAGAATTTGAAGCAAGATTTTAAATTTTCTAAACCAGCGGTAAGGTCAGTTGAACTGCCACTTTCGATTGCCAATTTAGTCTTGGTTGAAAAGCGATAGAAATAGAGTGTCGGAAAGAAGTAAAGTGCTGCGAAAGCTAAATACATTGCAGTGATAAATCCGCCACTCAACATACCTAATCCAGCTAATTCATCCGCACCATCTATGCCTTGAAAATTACCCATCGTACTGAACATGGCGCCGACAAAGAATGCCGCAATTACCATAAATCCAATCATCACAAAACCGACGATCGATAAAAATTTTGCCCATTTCGCAGATTCCCGTAAGTATTCCCGTGCTGCTGTTTCGAGTTCTAATCCGCCAGCGTACATCCCGCTGTCTAAAGGTTGGCTGTATTCCATTTTGTTTAAATTTAAAAAGTTGAAAGGTTAATTTACAGCAATTTTTCATGTGCTAAACGATTGACGTAAAAAGGCTAAGCACTTACTCGGCGGGCTGCCTGTATTGTACTGTTTGAGCGGAGCGAGTTTACAATACTAGAATTTTTGGTTACTTTTTTTTCAATGAAAAAAGTAACAACACTCTAGCAATTATATAAATGCCATCGTTTTGAACGAAAAGTTTCAAATGAGAAACTGCTGGTTAGTTTAATCAAAACTACGCAATTTTACGTAAAGTTGAATAGGTACTAAATTATCAATTTTTATTCCTGTTTATATATTGGAAGATAGTTTAGTGGAGTGATTCATGCGCGAAATCATATTGGTCGATTTTTTATAAAACTATGATTTGTTGTTTATTTCATTTTTTTGTTATAAATTGTTGCTGAACAAACTATGTGAACAGTAACGAATTATGAGAAATATGCACTTCACAAAACTGAAGAACTCACCTTTATTTTTACTAGCGTCGGTTATA
>JBGCES010000106.1:0-3766 GCA_045106545.1 Saprospiraceae bacterium | reverse complement strand
CGGATGGTCAACGTTTGTTGGTTAACGGCTATCCGATATTTTTAATGAATAATTGTAATAGAAAGTAGTTTTCAAATAGTCTTTTAGGGTCAAGGAAAGCACTATGTCTATCCCGTTTTCAAGGTTCTCTTATCTTGTATTAATTAAAAAATAACTTCTCCTTTTGAATTTTTCAATTGATAAATTTCTAAATAAAAACCATTCATTTAAGAAATTGACCATTTGAAAAATCGAGAAGCTATTTTCTAACGGTTACTTAGCTGCGACGATTTTCTTCGCTTGGTTGTTCCAATCTGCCGGGTTGTGCATTTTGAAACGTGGACCAGCTTCAGTCAAAACTGCGCGTAAGTCAGCATCTTTTGCAGTTGCCAATTGAGCGAAAGTTTTAATACCCGCAATATTCAATAGTCTTTCAATTTTAGGTCCGATGCCCGCGATTTTCTTCAAATCGTCTTTCTGATTATTTTTTATTGTGGTAACGCCAGTGGTCTTAATCGTACCTACTTTTGTATCTAAAATCTTTTCTACTTTCACTGTTTTCGCAGCAGCAGTAGTTTTGATAGTTTTAGTTACTTTCTTTACCGTTGGCGTAGTTTTTTTAGTAGCTGCTTTAGCAGTCTTCGTTACTTTTTTTGCAACTGGAGTAGCTTTCTTTGTCGCTGCTTTAACTGTTTTAGTTGCAGTTGCTTTAGCGGTCTTCGTTGCTTTCTTAACTGCTGGAGTTACTTTTTTAGTAGCTGTTTTTGCAGTTTTAGTGGTTGCTTTAGCTGTAGTTTTTACTGCTTTTTCTGCTCGTGCAGACGTTTCTGTAGCCATTTTAGTAGCTTCTTTTGCTACTGACTTCACTACTGCTTTCGCAGTTTCCATTTGATTTTCTACTTGCTTCGCAGCTTTCTTAACGAAATCTGCACCCGGCAATTCAGCTAAAGTTTCTGCTGGAGCAAATTCGAACTCTAAACTAAAGTCGAATAATTTATTCCAACGCTTGCGTCCTTCCATTGCTTGGCTTTTGATACCTTCTAAAGTGTCAAAAATAATTCCCTGCTGGTTAGAAGCTAATTTGCTACCATTTTTGATAGACTTCGTTAGCAATGATTGCCATTCTTTTCCTGCTTTAATCGTACTGTCGATTGCTTTGTCCGTATTCTTTAATGCTACAGCGTTCAATTCCTGTGCTTTAGTTTTAACGGTTGCAACTGTCTCTTGTAAAGGTTGAATTTCTGATTTCTTCTTTGCCATTGTATATTGTATTAAGTTAATTTTAAAATATAATGCAAGTGAAAACTTAGCTAATAGGATTTTAATTCACTTTGCTGAATAATTATGATACAAAGGTAAGAAGCGGGTGTTCCGAGCGAGTTACAAATGAGTTACATCGGGGGAGTTACTAGTTTTTAGTTGGTAGTTTTTAATTTAGTTCATGGGCTTGTTTTATACTTCTGTTGAAATAAAATTTTATATTTATGCCATTATTTGAATCATTATTTTATTAATAAATCAATTATCGAATCAAAAAAATGCACGATATAATATAGAGAATCATTATTTGAATAGAAATATTGATTGAAATATTTATTTTCTTTTTAATAAAAATTGCAGCATCTAAATTTTTTGCCTCAAAAACACGCCCATTGAATAGATAAATCAACTTTATCATACAAAAGCACTAGTACGACTACCAACTCTCAACTAAAAACTACCATGCGTTTACTTTCTCTCGACATCTTCCGCGGCATGACCGTCTTTTTTATGATTATCGTTAATACGCCTGGTACTTGGGGTGCTGTTTACGCGCCTTTACTCCACGCAGATTGGCATGGCTTTTCACCAACGGATTTGGTTTTTCCATCTTTTCTCTTTGCCGTAGGTGCATCAGTAGGAATTGTACTACCACGTATGGCAGAAAAATTTACACCGCAACAAGTTTATCGAAAGATTATTAAACGCGCTTTACTCATTTTCGTAATTGGTTTTATCATTTACAAATTTCCTTTCGTTAAGTGGCAAGCAGATGGAAGTCTCGCGTTTATTGACCTTTCGACTACACGTATCATGGGTGTTTTACAACGGATTGGTCTAGCTTATGGATTGGCAGTAGCTATATTATATGCCTTTTCATTGCGCAAAGCCATTTGGATCACTACAGGCATACTTATCACGTACTGGATGATTTTATTCGGATTTGGTGATTATTCGTTGGAGGGCAACATTGGTTTATGGTTGGACAAGCAAATTTTAGGTGCCGATCATTTATATGGAGGCGAAGGGATTCCTTTTGACCCCGAAGGACTGCTGAGTACATTGCCTTGTATCGGAAATATCGTAGCGGGATATGCTACGGTATATTATATGTGTCAGAAAAATGCGAACTACGAAACGCTTTTTCGCCTTGCACTTGTCGGCGCAGGTTTAATCGCAGCGGCTTGTATGTGGCATTATGCTTTTCCAATTAACAAAAAACTATGGACGAGTTCTTACGTGCTGCTTACTTCTGGTATCGGTATGTTGATGCTCGTAGGACTTCATTATCTCTTGGATAAAAAACGGAAAGGACGCGCTTGGGCGCAATTTTTCGCGCCGATGGGTAAAAATCCGTTAGCGATCTATGCGCTGTCGGTATTTTTAGTACGCATATTATTGTTTGTACGTACGGGCGAAGGGACAAATTTATATGGTTCTACTTACGAAACGGTATTTCGTCCAATGGGCGATCACCTCGGTTCCTTCTTATTTGCATTAGTATTTACAATGATTTGCTGGGCAGTTGCTTGGTGGTTGGATAAGCAGAAGGTTTATTTGCGGGTGTAATTGTGTAAGAAACGCCGAAGAAATAAATTTACATTTTTTCAAATGATGATTTTTCTGAATGAATGGTTTTTATTCGATAAAATCATCAATTGAAAAAATCAAAGTGTAAATTAATTTTTCGGCCAATACTAAGTGCAATGACTGACACTTTTAAAAATCATTTAAATACGCGAGCGTACTTAACCAACTTATTAAATTATCGTCCAGTAATCTTCTTAAACACTTCTTCCGTTTCAGGTAGCGGCTCAATATCAAATTCCTCTAGCAGTACTTTTTTACATTGTTGAAAAGTACGGATCGCTTGCGGGCGATTACCTTTATTAAAATAGGCTTGCATTTGAATACGATAGGCATCTTCCCAAGTCGCATCAATGGCAATCGCTTGCTGCGTTAAGCGTACACTTTCTAATGGATTATCCTTCAAAAGTAACTCAGCAAGGGTAACCAATGTTCCAATGACTAAGACCTGAACATGTTCTCGACGATCACTTGACCAATCTTCGTAGAAACGATTCGGGATATAACCGCCTTCATACAAAGCAAGCGCAACGCGGTAGGCTTCAATAGAAAATTCGGGCTCGTCATTTAGCCGCTGATTTCCCATTTTTATTAATTCCTCAAACGCTTCTACATCAATCCACAAATCATCATCAGCCAGCTGATAAGTCAATCCTTGTCTTAAAATAAATTTCGGCTCAGCTCGACTTTCCCGTTCAGGTTCTAATACTTTATTAATGGCATGCAAGGCAACTTTAAAATTACGCTCCCCACTTTTCTGATCCAAATCACCCCAAATTCGATCAATAATCTGCTCTTTATGCAACCCGCGCCGATTATGGATAGTAATTAAAAATTGAAATAATTGCAAAGCGGTATCCCTTCCCCACTCCTTGTCGGAAACGATTTCTCCTTTGCGATACAATTGAAAGATACCGAGTGTTTGCACTCGGATAGTCGC
>JBGCES010001059.1:0-3291 GCA_045106545.1 Saprospiraceae bacterium | reverse complement strand
GATTCGCTTTGTATTGGCGACTTTTGTTATCGCTTTTGGTTTAAATTTACTAAACTACCTCACTTCCTTTTTTATCGAATTTGATTATGGTAATTGGTGGAATTCTTTTGTGATCATGGCATTAACCGTTTATTTGATCAGTATTCCGGGTTTTGCTTTTGCGCACCAAGTCCCCGCGTTAAAATTCGAGCCGAATCGAAAAGGTGGCGAAGTAAAATCTGCGCCTACAGTTTTACCAGAAGTAGAACAATGGAAACAAAAGCTCCATCGCTTAATGGAAAAAGAACAGCCTTATCTAGATCCAGATCTGACCTTACAACAGCTATCTGAAAAATTACGCACCAATACCTCCATTCTTTCTAAAGCCATCAATTCAGGTTTTGGGCAAAATTTTAACAACTACATTAACGAATACCGAGTCAATGCAATGCGCGAAAAAATGGTCTTACCCAAGTATCGCAATTACACCCTCGTCAGCATCGCCTTTGAATGTGGTTTCAATTCAAAAGCAACCTTCAATCGAGCATTCAAAAAATTTACGGGGATGTCTCCCAAAACGTACTTGGATCAGCAATTGACTTTAGTGACCATTCCAGAGGCAGCGTAGGAGAAGTTGGTAGTCGAAATCGTTATTTAGATAAAAATAATACTCATCCTTTTCTAACCCATCATTTTAGACAGTACATCTATGCTCTAAACCACACCAAAACCTTTCTTTAATTTTATAAAATTCGATAATTCAAAAAAAAGTTAGTGTATAAATAACATTAACCAAATTATTTTTTCATACATTTGTATAAATAATAATTGAATATCAATTCTACTTATCTAAAATTAGTAATTGATTAATAAGCTTTTTCTTCCAATTTCACAGATAGTGTTCTATAAAACGTCCAGTTTTAGTAATCAAATGAAGATTACAAGATTGGCGTTCGCTAATGGGATTCGTAAAAGAGATTTCAACCTGACCTTAGGTAAGCAAATCGAATTACTAACTTAGAATCCTACCTTTCGCATTCCCTTCTTTCCTCTTCATTCGCATTACTTTTTCCCACTTTTTCAAATCTGATAACGTCCATCAGCCCAACGGTTAATGTGGTTTACCACTCCGTATGGCAATTCTTTTTATCATTTTTTAAGCTAGCCTAGTTTATGTTAACACGCTTACTATTAAGGTTCTTTGACAAATCTCGTGAAACAGTCAGCCAAAAATGTTCTCAATGCTACCCTGCGGTCACTTGTTCGAACAATTTTATGTCTGACACAAAATTTATCAAAGAACGACTACTTTTCACTTTTTTACTCTGTTCCTTTTTTAACACCGTACTACTGGCGCAAGACAATTTCACCTGGGACAACGCAACCGTTTACTTCGTACTAACGGATCGTTTTAATGATGCAAACTCCAGTAATAACAATTCTTATGGACGTACTACCGACCCCGTTGGAGGTTTCTTAGGTGGTGATTTGCAAGGATTGACCACCAAAATCAACGACGGATATTTTGATGATTTAGGCGTAAATGCCATTTGGTTAACTGCGCCTTACGAACAAATCCACGGTGCTGTGCCTGGCTATTGGAGCGAAGCTGGTTATCCAAGTGATAGTCATTATGCCTATCATGGTTACTACGCCCTCGATTTTACGGAAGTAGATGCGAATATGGGGACAACTAACGATATGCAAACTTTCGTGGATGCGGCGCACAATCACGGCATCCGCGTCATCATGGATATTGTACTCAATCACGTGGGCTACGAAACGACAGTAGATGCCAATGAATTTGGTTTTGGCCCATTAGGTGACCCGTGGCAGGTACCCAATAATGGCTTAGATGCAAACAACAGCGGCTGGTGTAACTGGTGGACAGATAGTAATGGTAACGCTTGGTTGCGAAAAGGGGATACTGCTTCAGACTACTGTGCTACTGCTTGTGGTGGTAGTGACTTAGAACTTTGTCTAGCTGGTTTACCTGATATTAGAACGGAGATGACGACCGATGTAGGTTTGCCCAAAATTCTACAAACGAAGTGGGACAACAACAAAGAGACCCAAGAAATAAACGAACTCAACACCTTTTTTAATGGTAATAACTTACCTCGCACACCAGCGAATCACATCGTTAAGTGGTTGACGGATTGGGTGCGCGATTATGGTATTGATGGTTTTCGGATTGATACTTACAAACACGTAGAAACGAGCGTTTGGGGAACATTGAAAGATGAAGCGCAAGTGGCATTTAACGATTGGAAAGCAGCCAATCCAACCAAGAAGTTGAACGACGATGATTTCTGGATGGTTGGTGAATTGTTCGGCGCAGGCCCAGGTAAAAATACGGATGCGATCAACAATGGTAAAACAGATGCACTGATCAATTTCGATTTTCAAGGTGTACCCAACAATATGTCTAGTTTGGACAATGTTTATGCTAACTACGCAAGCATCGCTGCTGATCCAGAGTGGAATTTTCTTAGTTATGTGTCTTCTCACGATAAAGATCTGTTTCCACGTGCGGGATTACAAGATGCAGGTACTGCTTTATTAATGGCTCCCGGTGGTGTACAGATCTTCTACGGTGACGAAACGCGCCGTCCGAGAGGTACTTCAAATTCGGATCAAGATAGTCGTTCATTTATGAATTGGAATAGCATCGACCAAGGCTTATTAACTCACTGGCAAAAACTCGGTCAATTCCGTAACAACCACAATTCTATCGGTGGAGGAGATCATCAAAAATTAGCAGATAACCCCTATACCTTTCACCGGAGCTTATTTGCTGCTGACCAACAGGATCAGGCGGTAGTTGTCATTGGAGCAAGTGGAAGTACAACCGTAAATGTGGGTTCTGTTTTTCCTGATGGAACGGAATTACGCGATTTCTATACGGGCACAGTAGCAAGCGTTTCGGGTGGAAACGTCATTTTTACCGCACACACTAACGGCGTGATTTTAATTGAAGAAACAAATCCGGTTATTCGCCCAACCTTCGTTGTCAGTCAAGAAGGTGGCTACTCTCCTACTGCCATTGATGTGACGATTACAGCAAATGATGCTAACGATCCTAACCCTACGATTTACTACACTTTTGATGAAAATCTATCTGCTACTAACTTAGCAGCATGGACTGTTTATAGTGGCGCGATTAATATTGCCATGACGAGTACGCTCCGAGTCATTGTCGAAAATAGTGATAATGTGCTTTCTCAAGAAGGGAGTTATGATTTTTATATCGGTGCGTTACCCACTTTCAAAGTATATTTAAAAACAGATTATATAAATCCACACGTACAC
>JBGCES010001058.1:0-2518 GCA_045106545.1 Saprospiraceae bacterium | reverse complement strand
GCCAATGGCAACGGACGGACTATCCAATATTTACTGATTTCTATTCAAAGGAAGAAAATGCGCAAGAGAATAGGAAGAAAATAAGCTACCTATTGGGTTTTGTAAGAGCTTGGAGATTTTAAAAATCTCCAAGCTCTCGTGCAACAAAACATTGGTAGGTTTAAATTTTCCAACGCCCTAACCAATAGATTATAAACCAAAAAAATGAATCATGAAAGTACATCCTGATTTACATCAATTTTTATTTCCTTACAGTTCAGATATTCAACAATTAACCATTCAGCTAAGAGATTTTATCACTGATTTAGTCCCCGAAGCCAATGAATTAATTTGGGATAACTACAATGCAGTAGCTATCGCCTATTCAAAATCGGAAAAACTAAAGGATGCATTTTGTCATATTGCTGTTTATTCAAAACACGTAAATTTTGGATTTAATCGCGGAGCGGAACTTACAAAAAGTCAAGTCAAACTGGAAGGCAAAGGGCAATTAATAAGACACCTAAAGGTTAAAAACATAGAATCCTTTCCTCAAAAAGAAATTGAAAAAATGATCTGGGAAGCAGTTGAAATATCGGAAACGTTGAATGCGGAGTTAGTGAATCAAAAAGACATCGGAAAAAGCATGGTCATGTCCATTTCAAAAAAGAAAATTCGTCCGCAAAAAGAGGGCAGTTAATCGAGAGGAATATAAAAAAGTAAAGCATCCGACTTGACCGTTTTTTTATTACACTTGTTATTGGTTTACCACGTTAGAAGTAATAAATGATTCTTTGATAAATTTTGCGAAGTATAAAGTGCTTTCGTACGATGTCTTCAAGACATCGCACGTATTAACGTTGAAATACGAACAATGTCTGAAAGACATTACTCGAAAAATACAAAAGTTGTCAAAGAACCTAATAAAAAACAGGACTGTACAAAGTCTTTATTTGACGCTGATTATCTATGATTTTTATGATTCAAGCGGGTCTCCGCAATACTGCGGAGCGAGCTGTAAGCGACATAAGACCTACTTGAATCATAAAAATCTGCGTTTATCTGCGTCAAAAACTGTGTCTTTTGCAAAACTTTGTACAAGCCTAAATAAAAAACGATTCTATGAAAAATTCATTCTCCATGATGCTCTCTTTTGCCTTCTTGTTCCTACTATTTGCCTGTAATTCAGCTGATGAAATGCCTACTATTGAACCTGAAATTGATCCAGAAATGGAAAATACCAATCTAGCTGCCATCACCAATGTGTCCTTTACCCAAAATGGCGATACGTACAACTTTTCCGTAGAAATCACTAGTCCCGATGAAGGTTGTAATCAATATGCCGACTGGTGGGAAGTTGTTAACTTGGACGGAGACTTAATTTATCGTCGCGTGCTAGGACATAGCCACGTCAATGAACAACCTTTTACTCGTTCAGGTGGTCCAGTTCGGGTGACGGAAACGCAAGAAGTCTGGGTGCGCGTACACATGAACAATACGGGCTACAGTATGCAAGGCTATCAAGGTTCGATTGCCAATGGTTTTCAAGCTTCGGAAATAGAAGAAGGATTTGCGAGTGACTTAGCATCGGTTGAGCCGCTGCCTGATGGTTGTGCGTTTTGATGGAAACACATAGGAACATAGAAAACATAACGCGTTAAGATTTAAAAATGAAATCAAGAGCACTACTCCTTCTTATTTACCTAAGTTCTTTCAATAGTTTTAACGCCTTAGCGCAACCTACGCCAGCGAATCCATTAGACGTTTTAGCTTACCAAGTTCAACTAGAACCGTTCTTTGCTAAAAATTATATTGAGGGCAGTGTTTCTATTAAATTCAGCACCGCTCCCAATACACGAAAAGTGATCTTCGACTCAGGAGCATTAATCGTGACTAAACTGGAAGGAGCTGATGCTGAAACATTCACACAGAAAGGAAAGAAAACCATTATTTCGTTACGTCCGAACGAGACCAATCATTACGAAATAAAGTTGTTTTATCATGGCAATCCGAAGAAAGGATTGGTTTTCTTCGATGATGCGCAAAAGCTCTATTCTGTCTTTTTTACCAATGAATGGATGATTTGTAATGCCTCGCCTGACGATAGAGCAACTTTAAAACTGGATATCATCATTCCGAAAGGAGTTATCGGCATCGCCAGCGGAACGTTAAGCGATACCACCCTAGTTGATGATAAGATTAAGTATTCATGGAAGCAGGATTATGAAACACCCGCATATACTTATGGATTTACCGTTGGTTCATTTAACCAATCCGAGGAGGAACAAAATGGAACACTGTTAAAATATTATTCAGAAAATCATAGCCAAACAGAGCTACAGCAAATTTTTCAATACACTGGAGATATGATGAAGTTTTTTGAAGAAAAATCTGGAATTACTTTCCCTCAAAGTAGCTATTCTCAAATCTTAATTGGTCATCATTACCAAGAAATGTCAGGCTTTGCCATCTTAAAAAAATCTTATGGTCAGTTGGTTTTAAAAGACAGCACCGAAACGAACTTGATTTCCCATGAATT
>JBGCES010001057.1:0-2031 GCA_045106545.1 Saprospiraceae bacterium | reverse complement strand
TGTTTCACACGAACCGTGGATGTCGCACGAGATTTGCAATACGCCTGAAGGGATAATTGTACCAGAGGAGAGTAAGGAGCAATATAATATTTTTAATCTAACCTATGCAGAGATTAAGCAATTTGACTGCGGTAGTCGCGGTAACGAAAAGTTCAGCGAACAGCAGCCAATGTCAGCATATAAACCATCGCTGTTAGAAGCCGTCACGCAAGTAGAATTGCATTGCAAAAAGAATAATCTCACGCCGCCGCAGTACAATATTGAAATAAAAAGTCAACCTGATTACGATAATAAATATACGCCCGAACCTGCGACTTTTGCGCGTATTCTTTTGGAAGATTTGGAGTTGTTAGAAATTACAAATCGTACGACGGTTCAGTCTTTTGATCCACGTAGTTTGGAAGAAGTACATCGCCAAGATTCGACCGTGCAGACGGCGTATTTGGTATATCAACCAGGAGTAGAACGACAGATGAATTTGTTGAGTTATACACCCGAAATATATAGTCCATATTATCTATTGCTCAATCCTGCGACGATGGATAGCGTTAAAAAGTTAGATATGAAAATCATTCCGTGGACGATTAATGACGTGGAAACTATGCAGCGATTAATCGCGGCGGGCGTAGATGGCATTATTACGGATTACCCGAATCTAATCGAGCAAGTTGTTCCGGTTGATTAAGTTTACTAAGTTGATTGACTGTAAACACTTGCGAGATAGCGGTTTTTACTATTTTTGAACTCAGTCAACTAATTAACTCAATCAACTAAATTAACTAAGCAGCCTGCGTGAAAATTCCTACTCTAAAAGAAATTGAGCTTTACATTCAAGAACATCCGCTGACTGTGGGGATGATTGCTTGGGCGAAACGGCGATCATTTCCAGGTTTTTTCAAAGTGCCATTATGGGACGTGTTGGTTTTTTTATACAACGAAACCCAGCGTGATGATTTGATTGTGCGCGCTAATGCGGTATCATTTAGTTTATTCCTCTCCATTTTTCCTACGCTCATTGCGCTTTTTACGCTCTTTCCGCTTTTTTACATTTTTGGTTTACAGTATGTACCAGGAATGGAGAATTTTGATTTGGTTTTAGAAATGGAAATTAAACGGATTATACCGGGGAATGCGGGCGACGTAATTGTGAATTTTATTGAAGACATCACCTCGCATCCGCGCTTTACGTTGCTTTCTTTCGGTTTTATCTTTGCGATCTACTTCGCCTCTAATGGAATGCTCGCTTTATTGCGCGGATTTGAAAAAACGTACACTTCTACTTTTCGCCGTCGTTCGCTGATTCGCAAACGCGGGGTTGCGGTAGGATTACTCTTTTTAGTAACTATTTTACTCGTTTTTTCGATTGTCTTTCTAATTCTAGGCAATCTAATTATTGAATCGGTTGTGAGTTGGTTGTACTTAGATTGGACGACTGCGGGTTTGATACACGTGACGCGCTGGGTAGTGATTATTTCGGTTGTCTATATTGCCATATCGTCGATCTATCGCTATGGCGCAGCAATGATTCATCGCTTTCGTTGGTTTTCACCAGGAGCATCATTGGCGACGATTGTATCGATTTTAACTTCAGTTATTTTTTCTTTTTATGTAGATCAATTTAATCTGTATAACAAATTGTACGGCAGTATTGGGACGATTATCGCTTCGATGTTATGGTTGCAATTGAACGTTTTAATTATCTTAATTGGCTTTGAATTAAACGCGAGTATTGCCATCAATCGGGATTTGAAAAAGCAGCTGACGGATACCGAGGAGGTAATTGTCATTGTAAAAAAAGAAGAAGGAGCCTAATTTTTCGTAAAACGACAGACGAACCCGACGCTGGCACTGGAAGTGTTAAATCCTAAACTTAAATTAATTGGTGTCGAATTAAGTAGTTAACGTGAAATAATCGTCATTTTTGACTGAGGCTATTTTTGTGCTAGACAAGGCAAAAAACGTAGTCATAGTCTTTTTACGACGAGGCTTTTTAACGATGTATAGTGCAAAAAGAGACCGTCACAAAATGTG
>JBGCES010001056.1:0-2119 GCA_045106545.1 Saprospiraceae bacterium | reverse complement strand
ATAGTTAAATTGAGTAAAAAAATTACTCGAATTAAAAGCAGAATTTGGACGAAAGTCATCGCCCTGTTTGTAGTTAAAAAAAGTATAATAAGAAAATTTACCGACCGTGCCCGATACACTATTAAAAGTGGTCAACAGATTATTTGAACCAACCGTCTGCCGACTAATCAACTCCAATTTCTTAGTCGGATTTGGTTTTTTAAAAACAAAATTAACCAAGCCGCCAAACTGCGTCCCGTACTGCAAACTCGCCGCACCTCGAATTACCTGAATCTCGCGTAACGCTTCCGCTGGTGGACTGTAATAACTTTCGGGGTAACCCAAAACGTCTGCGCTAATATCGTAACCATTTTGACGCGTATTAAAACTCGCCGTGCGATTCGGATCAAGTCCGCGACCACCAATATTCAATTGCAAACCCGCGTCGTTACTTTCGTAAATATTCAAACCTGCAATCTGACTATAAATTTGGCGGGCATTATTCGCCGCCGCATTCAAAGTTAAGTTCTCTAATAAAACGACTTCCGTTTTTTTACCCGCATAAATGGCGGTTCCTTCGACTGCTTTGAGGCGTTTGAGTGCAAAAAGCTGTTCGCGTTGTTCGGTGACGACCACAGCAGTGAGATCGATTTCTAATTTTTCTAATTGAATGTCTAGTCCGCGATTCGTATTTTCAATTTCGACCAATTCTGTTTTTGTAGTATAACCCGTTTTGAAAATAATTAATTCGTAAGTAGCAGCAGGTAGATTATCGATAGAGAATTTGCCTTTTTGATTGGTGGTGTAAGTAGCGGTATTTTGAACGAGATAGACTTCGGCGTCTGGAATGGGTTGCTGGTTCTGGTCGGTGAGTGTTCCCGTGATGGAAAATTGTGCAGATAGTAATAAGGGTAAGCATAACAGCACAGTGGAGAACAGACATTCCTGTCTGTTGAACGCACGCTGCAACTTGCGCAAAATTTTCCAACTAGATAGGATAGTCCACAGATTTGACGGATTAAACGGATCTGAGTAGGTCGTGAGCGGCATATTTTTTATTTTATACTGCCTTACTATCCAACTATAAATTTCCTGCATTATCGTTTTGTTTCTTTGCGCTGTTCTTGATTTGCTTGACAGACAGGAATGTCTGTCCTCCATTACAATCCTTTTATTTCATCTCCAAATGGCATCAACCAAGTGGAATGCCGATGCCACCATGCTCGTTCTATTTTCGTCAGATCAACAGTCGGATCAACATAAGGTTGGCTACTACGACCGTTTAAGGCGACGTAACTTTCTACGTAGATTTCGGGGTCGCGAAGGTCTTTATTTTTTTTATAAAATCCCTCCAAATGATGTGCATATTCTAAGATAAAGTCAGGCTGAGTGGACATTTGTTTCTCCTGAAAAGTGGTCAAAAAATCACCATTCGTCACATAAAATCGCTTGCCCGTATCAGGATCGACTACTTTAAAATTAGCATAACCTGCCTTTTCCATCAACATCACTCGCCATGAAAAACGGTAGCCTTCTTCCGTCCAGAATAATTCACCGGGAAAAGAAAGATAGCGGAAAGGAAAGAGGAGTTGGATGAGCAAAAAAGTAGTGAGGATGGGAATTTTTAGGGATCGGATACCTTGGATAGTCCTGTCACGCTTTGCGTGGTATCCGATCCCTACTTTTGTTGGTGTTAATCCGTTGTCAAAGGAGATAGGAGGTATCTTGAAGATACCTCCTATCTTATCCAATATCTTTTTATGAAAATCCGCACTAAAAAATATCGTTGCGCTGAAAATCATAAGGTACGGAAACATTCCAATCGGGAATAAAATCGCCGTCAATACGTGAAAAATAACGACAAATACAAAGGCAATTACCCGCGTCGGTGCGTACAATAAAAAGATCCAAATCAGCAAATCATAAGCTGCGCCCGCCCAACTAAATAGATAATGAAAAAACCGCCACTGCAAGAACTCACCGATAATTGGAATATCGTATTTTCCCATCAACCAAATTTGTAGCGGCTGGGCATTCAAGAGCCAATCAGAGTTGAGTTTTGCGAGTCCTGCGTAGCAATAGACGATGCACATTAATAACTTGAGTACATCAATATTATAGCGATGTACATGAGTTCTTC
>JBGCES010001055.1:0-11064 GCA_045106545.1 Saprospiraceae bacterium | reverse complement strand
AGTCTGCAATTGTAAATAATAGATACCTTTTCCTAAAGTCGTTACGTCAATATTTAGGTTTTCTAACGCATTTTTATCTGTCCAATTTTTAGCAAGTACTTGCTGGCCTGTTGCCGTAAAAATAGCGTATTGTAACAGCTCAGTAGATGATTTTTGAAACGCCACATTTAATTCACCCCGCAATGGATTAGGCGTGATTTGCCAATTCATTTTATCATTTTTCCAATCAACCGTTACAACTGTAGAATAACTTTGTTTTCCATCATAATCTACTTGTTGAATGCGGTAATAGTTGATGCCATTCAAGGGATTAGCATCTATAAAATCATAATTAAACGACTGTGAATCAGCAACTTGTGTTTTCATACTATAAATCGCATCGAAATCTCTTCCATTATCTGATTTTTCAATAATGAACTGTTGATTATCTTTTTCGTCGGTCGTTTCCCAACTTAATAATATGCCTAATTTAATTGCCTCCCCATTAAAACTTAGCCAATCTACAGGCAGACTAGGTGCAGGCGGAAGTGTATAGCCACGACTAGTTAGAATCGTATGTACATCTACAATGTCCTGATAAGTACTTCCATTTAGGTTTTGAATAGCAGTATATACCGCATTCGCCGCAACATTTTGATTAGCACTGCTATTGGTCATGCCTAATCCCTCTAAGAATATTTTATCCGTTTTCTCCCGTCCAATTTCGTCATAAATTAACATTAAGGACGTTGCCCAGATCTGCCCCGTCGTATGCAATCCACCCAAACTCGTAGTGTACATCACATTATAATTCGTTGTTCTGCCACCCCAACATTCGTTGTGACCATCCCAGTTGAACATATAGTGATAAGCCGTTTGATTGGTATTCCAAGTACCGTTTAGAGAACGATTATAAGATTGTGCCCAATAATCTCCACAACCTTCACTTAACCCTTGATTGTTAGACAAACCACCGTCGGTTACCCAATCGTGAATACCGTGTCCTAGTTCATGATGAATCACATCTGAATCTTCGCCGTCATCCACACAACCTTCACCAAATTCTAAGCGATCCGAACCACCCGAAAATGAGGACTGATCTTGACCACCCCATCCATGCGGATCAAAACGAACCACGCCATTATTTGACTGCGGACGCACATTAATATTGAGTGTCTCGTTCATGTAGCGCATTGATTCGTCAAGATGGTAATAGCAATTAACAGCTTCAAAAGCATCGTCTTCTCGATTAAAGTTAAACGTAGAGCTATTTTGACGAAAAATACCCTTCGTTGGCAAATCGCTTTCGTTGATCTGTACGTAAGGACCAGTCAATTCATACATTCCGCCACTAAAAGTGATGTCTTGGAGGGTCACACTTCGTAACTCTTGGGTTAGTTGCGTATTATTTGCATCGTTATTATCGCTATAATTTCCTCCGTAGTTTACCGTAGCAGATGACAACGGATCGGGAATAAAAACATTACCCGTTCCATTTACCATACTAGATGGTGGGGACATAGGCGGGTGGAAATTGGATTTTTCGCGATGGTAATAACAAGTAATATCCCATGCTTTAGCTATCTCGCCCGTTTTAGCATCAACTAAAATTTCCCATTCTCCACGTGGGAAAGTTGGTTCTACTACGATTCGATACATCAAGCGAGAAGCTGCTGCTCCTGGCACATGACTAATAATTAGGTTTACATTTTCTAGATCGGGGCGACCAGTTAATCCAATATAACGGTACGCTTTATCTTTTGCGATAGCTTCATTAAAAGCAGGTTGCGCGCTGTTGAGATTAACACCGTGAACAAAAGAACTCAGAACAAAATCGACTTGCTGTTTCAAATTCATGTGGATAGTAAACTCTCCTTGATTCACTGGTAGATCCAGTTGCGTTTGGCGCAAGCGAACGGTTGTTCCCGTGATACTTTTGCGTACAGCATGTCGTTCTAAATTTTCTAAATCCTCCGCATTCAAACCCCAAAAACCACGACGCACAGTCAAATATTCGCGGGCAATTGCCTCTGGATCACTATGTTGAGTAGATTGAAAAAATTCTTGATAGTTAGCAGTAGGAAAGCCAGATGTTTTGCTGTAAACGATTCCTCCAATTTGAGTCGTTTCATCCAAAACATCTAAATCAACCTCAAATGATTGCCGCACTATCGGTTTCTGAGCAATCAGTACATTAGAAAATAAGCATAGAAATAGCGCAATTGCTACATTGGAAAAATTACTAAATTGGTTAGTAAAAGACCGGTAGAATGATGTCATATTAAGTATAATTTTTTATAAAAACCTAAAAGAAAAGTATGCTCTAGCAAAACCAAGTTGCTAAACATCAAAAAGAACGAGTAAATTAAAAAAGAGGAGAAACGTAGATAAAAAAGAAGGGTTAAATTATTTCGTGGTAAATATACAGGTTTATTTTATATCAAATCGGAATTTAGTAGAAACCGTAAACTAGAGGACTAGGAATGAATAATTAGAAAGCAAAAATGTATCAGCTTGAACAACTACTTCTCCAGTTAGAGTTAACACATGCGATATCTGTTAGTAATCGGATAACTCGTAGTTATCCGATTACTCCATTAACAACTAAGGTAACAAAACGACTTTTTGAGTCTGCTGCACTTGCCCCGCTTTTAAAATAACGAGATACATACCTGGTTGGAGATCGTTTTTATTCCAACTAAACACATGTGTTCCTTCGGTTTGCATTTCATCGCTAATCAACTGTCGTTCTAATTGCCCCGCCAAGTCATAGATAGCTAAATTCACTTTATTCGTTTGCTTCAACACGTACTGTATAGTCGTATTTTCTTGAAATGGATTAGGGTAAGTTTTTAGCGCGTGTGAAGTAATCGAAGCAGGCGAACTAAAAGTAGATAATGCTTCACTTTCCGTTAATTCTCTATTTGCAGGTAGTTCACAATTAAAAATTTCAGCCATAAATTCACTACCTGCCATGGTTTGAAATCCACTATTCAACGTTATTGTATTTCCAGCTTGGAAACTAACGGTGCTATTTGCTTCAATGAAAACATTTCCCATTGTATTTATCTCGACGGCAGCTTGATGAACGCCTGCAAAAACTGTTTCATCAATGAAAGTCAAGTCATTTTCACAATCATTGACAATACTCAACACAAACTGAAAAGTCGCACAGGAAATAGGACCAGTTTGGTTGAACCAAAAAGTATAATTCTGCGCAGCTAAAGGGGGCGTAAAACCTTGGCTACCTCCTAACATACCCATTGCTGGTAAGATATCGGTACCCAATTCCGCCGTACCAAATACTAATCCACCTAAAAGATTGGCGACATCCGTTCCAGAAGATGGTTCGGTAAAAGTCGTTCCTTCTTGAATCGCAATAAAGGCTTGATTACCATTGTCAGCTACTTCATAATCCGTTAAAATCAATTGGCTCAAAACGGTGTTAGTGGGTAACTCAATAGTAAAATAATCTATATCTCGCGGATCACCTTGCACGCAATTACTGACCGTATTTGAACCCGCAGATAAGCTAATTGCGGATGGAGTCATGCGGTCATCAGATAAGTCATTATCTGTAAACTGAAAATCTAGTGTTATGCAAGATTCGTCCCCAGTTTGATTGATCCAAATGGTATATTGTCCAGCAGGAAGTGGAGGAGTAAAACCTTGACTACCACCTAACATGCCCATTGCTGGTAATATATCCATACCCAATTCCGCTGTTCCGAAGACTAATCCACCCAACAGATTTGCTACATTTGTACCCATTGGTGGTTCGGTAAAAGTACTGCCAGATTGAATACCAATAAAAGCTCGATTGTTATTATCTGCGACATCGTACTGCGTCAATTGAATACTGGTCAATTCTGTATCAGCGGGAACTTCAAACGTAAAATAATCCAAGTCACCACTTTGGGTACAATCGCTAACTGTAGTCATGGTCTCGGTAAACTCGATGATCGAAGGATTTAGTCTATCATTTGATAAATCAGTATCGAATGTAAAATTAGTCGTCCCGTTGGTTTGCCCTAGTTGTGGGAAACACAATAGCGCGCCAGCTATCAGGATTAAATAGCTAAAAGAAAAGGTGTTTGGTTGAGAAAAGATAAGCTTCATGTTTAAAATTTTAGTGTGTTAGCAACTACAAAATAACAAACTCATTACTTAATAATAACAATCCGCAATGAAAGAATACGGACTTCTGGACAAAAATATAATTTATGCGCTTTTCTGAAATAGTTAATTTCTATGCTGTGGCTTTCCACTACCGCGTAGATTTTAGCAAATCCTAAAAGCCACAAGATAGAAGAAATCTACCCTATTGCAATGGATGTAAAATATTTGTTATGCTATAACTAGTGTTGCCGAAATCATTAACGCGCTGTTAAATATCAGCCGATTCTACTTATATTGATGATAAAACTAATACATTTGGCAACTTTTTTGAATCAATAATTTCGAAAAAACAAGTAGATATTAAACACATTAGTAATAATCATGAAAAAATACCTCTTTTTATTTGTACTTGCCTTTGCTTTATATAGTTGCCAAGATAAAGCGAATTCAACGGCTACTGCACCGACAGAGAATGTCACGACAACGCCTACGGAAAATGTGCCAGCTAACACGTCTCAACAAGTCCAGACCGCTACCGATCGACCTGTAGAATATGAACCCGAAAAATTTGATAATGCAATTGGGAATATAGATTGGTCAAAGGGTTTAAAAAATCGTCGTTGGGGAATTGCTGGACGGCAGTACCAATTTAAAAACGTCGGTAATGGAAAGTATATGGAAGCAGCGTTAGTTGAAGTTAAGCCTGACTCCCCAACGGAAGAATTTCTGAATTTATCACAAATCATTGAAGTCCGTCGCGATGAAACGATTGGTGGCTGGCGTGGACGTTATCAGATTTTTGAATCGCCTGGTCGCTATGTTTGTACGTTAACTCCTGCTACCGATGGGTTAATAGTTACGGTAAATACTCCACAAGGAGAACGGGCAGCTACATGGCAGTTATTGAAAGAGTTGTAAGGTTAGAAGTTAAAGGAACTGGAATTTGTGTGTTCAAGTTTGTAGTACAAATTTGATGGTGTAATTGTGAGATTGTAGCGCACATTTAACGTGTACAATTACGCAATTACACCATTCTACAATCCATTAGAAATTGTTATCTAAGTCCAGCTATAAATTAGATAACTAATTGAATATCAGTCTTCTAACGTTTAAACATCTTACCTCGCTAAGGTGATTTCTCCTTCGATAATTTGCGTTTGACCATTCAGCAGTTCAATCATCGCCGTGTAAACATAAGTTCCTGCTGGTGCGCGTCTGCCGCCTACTTTTCCATCCCAATGACTCGCTCTCTCCGTTGGTTCTACTAAGCTCCGTTCGTACACCAAATCTCCCCACCGACTAAAGATTCTAAAGTCACGAACTGCCGCAATATTAATTCCAGGATAAATGGTAAATAGGTCGTTTTCACCATCACTATTCGGTGAAAAAATATTCGGTGCGTAGAATTTCGGCGTGCGATCTACATATACGACTACTTCCTGCGTTACTGAACAACCCTCTCCTAAATTCAAAGTCAATTGATAAATTTGATTTAAAAAAGGACTAGCAACAGGACGTAAACAATCTGTACAACTCAGATCAGTTGCTGGCGACCAAATAATGCTATCAATAGTAGTGGCATTTGTCCGCGCTTTGATTTCTACACTATCGCCGAGGTCAATGTAAAGCGCCTCAGGTAAAATTACGATTACATCATCTTTAGGCTGTAATTTGATTTGTCGATTGACCTGACAGCCTGCCAAGTCTTCTACTACCACATCATAAGTACCGACCTCTAATCCTGCAAAGGTCGATTCGGTATCGAAAGTTTCACCACCATCAATGGAATATAAAATAGGTAATTCTGTCGCTTGTGCATTGATAGCCAAAGTTTGTAAAGCATCTTTTTCACATCCTTCTCGAAGTACTTCGGTAGTCGCCGAAAGTTCAGCCAGGCGAATATCAACTGTTACACTATCTTGGCACCCTCGATTGTTGGTTACTCGGACAAAATAATCACCTAATTGGTTGACTGTAATTTGCGGCGAGTTAGAGCCCGTACTCCATTGATAAGACACATAATCACCCGCATCCAATTCCAAAGGTAATTCGTTCAGATCGCATAAAACCATTTCGGTAGGTAGTGGAATAGGTGGATTTTCTAACACATTAATATTCCGTGTCACTACACTATCGCAGCCGCTTTGTGAAGTAAAAATATTAGTAAAGGAGGTATCGCGTGCATAAACTACACCTTCGTACGGAACACGTTCGCAGACCGATACAAATAGAATATCTTCTTCGCTTTCGGCTACTGTAATATTAGTAGTAATAGTGCTATCGCAACCCGCAGTGGTCTTGAGTTCTTCGATCACTACGGTATTTTCGGTGTACGTTTGCCCATTAAAAGTTTCGCTTCCACAAAGCATCGTATCGCGTTCGATAGCGTACGAATCACTTACAAAAATATTGGCGATTAATATTGTATCGATCGTTCCATTATCAGTAAAAATGGTATCAAAAACTGAGGTCGTTTGATTATAAAATACCCCATTATAACTTTCGTTACTACATAAATTAACGTCTTCTGAAATCGTAGGCACATCAATCACTCGAATCTGTACCGTTACGGTACTATCGCAGCCAGCTGACGTCATCAAATTTAAAATAACACGTTCATCCATATCATAAATCACCCCTTCATAGGTAGCACCGCTTGGTATCGTCACCTCTATTTGTTCATCGTAAGTAGGAGAAATCGTAATCTGCGCAATAATGACACTATCACAGCCAAATTGTGATGAAAAGTCCGTCCTTAGCGTCGTATCACGGGCAAACATTTGTCCTTCATATTCTTCTCCTGTACATAGACTTATTTGTTGCATATCTAACTGATCAGCATGCACCCTGACTTCATGCCGCGCCGTACTATCGCATCCTAAAGGCGTAATATGATTGGTTTCGTAAATCGTATCTCGCAGAAAAGACTGCCCTTCGTATAGTTCGCCTACGCAAATATCCGCCTCGTTTTCGGAACTTACCTCACACATCGGTTCGGGTGTACACAACTCTCGCCCTGTACCAATATTGGCAGTATAAGCATTCACCAGACCAGCACCAAGAATAGAAATAGAATTACCAATATTTGCACTTTGTGAATTGGGTGGATAGAAAGGATCACTAAGATTGATTAGTTCGATAGAATCTACACAGGCAATCCCACCGTTTTTAAAAGAAAAAATCGGAATTTCAACATCCGTCTGATAATCATACTTATCCGTTCCTAACGAAATCAAACCAAAAGAAACATAATCCCAGTTGGGTGCTTCGAGCGGTGCATCAATCCGCGTATTCTGATCCCATTGGGTCTCAGCTACAAGCGTTTGGAAATCCTGAGTCTCGAAGCGATAATCGCCCGTTCCATGCGGAACACGAATGGTGACTTGACCAGAACTAGTTAAGTTAAATGGGAATACGTAAGTCGTGTCGGGTGTCATAGAAATCTGATAAGTCTCGTTATCAGGCAACAGCTGCAACTCAAATGCAATCTGAGCAGATACCGCAGAACAACTTAACCAGCAAACACATAGTATGTAAATAAACCTTAGGTTCATGGTTGGCAATAGTTTTTTAGAACAATACTTGCAGGGAAAAACAGTAGGGAGATTATAGGCAGGAGGGAACTCGCTAGGGTTGCAAAAATATCGCCAAAGGAGAGATTTGTTAGTTGGTAGTTTTTAGCTGGTAGTTTCTAATTGCATAAAAAACTGACTATCAGTACTTTATTAAAAACAACTTGCCTGTTTTTTTACGTTGGAAATTTGATTTACTTTCGCTGGACGGTAGGTTTCCGTTATATTTTAGTTATCTCTTTCGAGTAAATTAGTTGCCTTTTTGACCGTTTCTAATCACATTCTACCAACTCCTCACGGCACCAACCAATTCATTTCCCATTCCTTTCCTTGCCAAACCAATTGCGCTCGTTGGTGACCTTCACGATGTAAATGCAGCCAATCAATACTCAATACCTGCGCATCAACCACTACAAAATTTTCATAGCCATAGTCGGTATTTTCAGTCGTAGGTTCGCCGTCGATAAAAAAATCGGGCGTTGCAGCTTGAGGATCTTCAATGGGTGAACCTGGTGGCTGAGTAGCACAATAATCTTTGCGATTTTTGGGTGGAATATTTTGCCAAATCGTACGTGTTCGGTCGTTCTGGTGCTGAATAATTGCATCGGCAGTAATTCGCATTTGTACCTTTTGCCCATTATCATAAAAATGCCAAATATGGCGCGGTTGCCATTGCAATTCAGCTACTTTGGGAGAACGAAAATCGGTATAGAAAGTAAGCTGCCTTTTTTCTACTTCGGTCGTGCGCAGAACTACGGTACGTGCTGCTGCCGTAGCAATATTGAGTGACTCGTATTTAGTTGTAGCTAAAACGGGCGTGTGCATTTCATGCCGTCGTTGGACAGCAGCGCGGAAGAGCAGATTCCAACAGTCACGGTGGAGATCGGTGAGGTTTTCGTGTAGGCGCATTCTGTAAAAGTTTTTAGTTGGTAGTTGAATAGACCACCTAACTTGTTATATGATTCTGTGAACTTCGCTAATTTTTTTCTACCGAAAAAATCTCTGCAACCTGATAAGTCACGGGCGTGTTAGAGCGGAAAATCTCTGCGCCTCTGCGTTCTTCGCGTTTCATTAAATTCGTAATACAAGTTAAAAATGTCAGTTCAGATAGTTTTTAGTCACAATCAGAACGCTAATTTTTAAGTTCACTTAAACGTTCAATCCCCAACTGCACCATATTATTTTTCAAATCATCCAGTAAAATCTCTGCTACGTGATGCCCGCCATATTGTCCCAGTGCCGCTACGCCATAAATAAATGCTCGTCCCAACAAGACAAAATCTGCGCCGAGCGATAATGCACGGAGAATATCCAAACCGTTGCGTACACCGCTATCAAAAAGAATCGTCGTGTCCTTCCCTACTGCTTTTACAATGCTTGGTAAAGCTTGGATCGCGGTGGGTGCTCCGTCAAATTGTCTTCCTCCATGATTGGAAACCACTACTCCATCCAATCCGATTTCAACCGCTTTTTCAGCATCTTTAGGATGTAAAACGCCTTTTAAAACGACCTCACCTTGCCATTCTTTTTTTAGTTCCCGACAATACTGCCAATCCAGCGTTCCGCCCAAGCGATTACCTACATATCCACTCACAAATTTCATGTTTTTGTAAGCGGTATAAGCCTCAACGGTTCGCAAACGAGGTAAGCCACGTTTTAAGGTTGCGAGCGTCCAAGTGGGATTAGTGATGCCTTGCCAAATCAATTGTGGACTTATCTTCGGAGGCATTTGCAAACCTGCGCGTTTGGTACGTTCGCGGCGGCTCGCCATCGGTACATCAGCGGTGACAAGCAATGTTCTAAAACCCGCGTCCCATGCGCGTTTCAATAAATCTCTGCGTACGTCTTTATCCTTCGGTGGATAGAGTTGAAACCAGCCCATATCGCCCACGTACTCGCCGACCGTTTCGGGTGTTTCCGTGGCAACGGTGCTCAATGAATAAGGAATTTTATACTGATTGGCAGTAGCAGCGAGGTAGCATTCCGTTCGTGGAAACATCAGTCCAGTTAAGCCAATGGGTGCAATTCCAAAGGGAGCAGCAAAGGTTCTACCAAACAAAGTCGTGGTCGTATCTGGCTGTAATTCACCTTTGCAAAACTGTGGCTCGAAGGTAATTTCCGAGAAAGCGGCAGTATTTTTATGAGTCAAATCTTCGCGCCCCGTTCCCGATTGTAGGTAATGCCAAGCAACGGAAGGAATCCGCTCTTCTGCACGTTTGGCTAGGTCTTCAATGGCTGAATAGCGATTCATCCAGCTTGCTTTGTATTTTTCGTATTGCATAATTGAAAAGTGTCAGATTTCAGGGGTCAGGAGTCAGGTTTCGCACATACTCTGACTCCTGACTCCTGTCCCCTGACACCTTTAGTCTCAAATATACCAAAAAAAAAGACCGCCGCAACTAAAAGCTGCGGCGGTCAAAATCATTACTTTACGAAATAAAACTCTATAAACTCTTGATGATTAACCTATAATATCTTTTTTCAATTGGTTACTGAAGCATAAAAAAAGGATGTCGAAAGCGGAATCAAATGTTCATTCCGACATCCTCATGCTTATATGTTTAGGTTTTTACAAAATCATTGTACTGTACAAACAGTTTATAATGATTGAACCTCTTAATATTTTTTTTAAAGTTAGGATTAGTCTAAGTCGCTCACTATGAACAAGTTGCAACTAAAAACTACCAACTTCAAAACTAAAAACTTCTTAGTTATTGCTGAACAACTTCTTGGTACGGTCGCGTCCTTCAACGATTTGTGCTTTTACCGCTTCCAATGTATCGAACAAGATACCTTGTTGCTTACCCGCTAATTCTAAACCACCGTTGATAGCTTTGCGTGTCAATTTCTGCCACTTCTCGCCATTCTTAGTTGCACCTTCGATGATACTTTCAGTAGTTTCAAAAGCCAACTCGTTGGTCTCTTTTACTGCTTTACGTACATCTACGTTAGGCATTTCAAACTTAGGCATCTCCAATTTGATGTTCAAACGGTCTTGTACTTTATCTACTTGCTCGTTCGCCCATTTTTTAGTGTCCTCCATACGCTCGTTTGTCCAAACGCGAGTTGTTTTTACCACATCTTCAGTAACTTCTTTAGTCACACCCCATACTTGCGTGTTAACTGTCTTCGCTGTTTTTACGATTTCACTGTTTACTGCTTGAGCAGTATCAAAAATTGAATCGTTAACGCGACCTGCAGTTGCCGTGATTTCACCGTTTACTGTCTTTGCGATGTGAACGATTTTATCAACGTTGTTTTTCTCGTTTTTCTTAGTTGCTGTCTTTTTAGCTGTTGTTTTTCTAGTAGCTGTTGCTTTAGTCGTCTTAGTTGCTGCTTTTTTAGTAGCCATGATATTTTATTTTTGACGGATGGTCAACGTTTATTGGTTAAC
>JBGCES010001054.1:0-1523 GCA_045106545.1 Saprospiraceae bacterium | reverse complement strand
CGGTTGATATTGTACATTTCTGCTAAGTTCTCGGCTGTCGTTCCCATTCCATCCGTTCCGTATAGCGCCTTCATTTTCGGATTCACAAATCGCCAACCGAAACTACTATCGTGCATTTGCGCATCGCGTCCAAACGGTTTTGATACTTTAGAAATCACCCACGGTCCGCGCGTCATGTGTTCTACTCCACCACTGATAAATAAATCTCCGTCACCCGCTTTGATTGCTCGATTAGCGTGAATTATTGCCGACATCCCTGAAGAGCATAAACGATTGACTGTTTCGCCTGGTACTGTCCACGGTAAACCTGCCAGCAAGGCAGACATCCGCGCTACGTTGCGGTTGTCTTCGCCCGCTTGATTGGCGCAGCCCATGATAACATCGTCGTAAGCGTTGAGCGGAATATTGGGTTGTTTTTCGAGAACAGCTTTAATGACGTATGCACCTAAGTCGTCGGTACGAATGGTGGAAAGCGTGCCGCCAAATTTACCTATGGGTGTGCGGATGCCGTCTATGATATATGCTTCTTTCATATGAAAAGTTGTTTAACAATAGTGTAAAAGTTGTTCGAAGGTTGTTCAAAAGTTATTTGACGAGCGATATATATGCCATTAACACGAAGTGAATATGCTACCTGATTTGCGAACAACTGTTCGTAAGCAAAGATGCGATTATTTTATTTAAAAAAATAAAAATCTATCTGGGTAGAATCATCTCAGCAAGTTAATAGTAATCTTACGATCTTTGCATAAGAAGCTGATTCATTAATAAAAGTGGAGGCTAAGGATCAATTTAGCGCGTAAAAACACGACATCCCGTAAAACTCCCGAAATATCGTGATCCTGCATTCTCGACATTTCGTAAGTCTATTTACAACACAAACTTTAACTAACTGATATTCAGTTGATTAAATAAAATTTGAAATAAAACTAACTTTTGGATCGTCCCTTGTATTTTAATAGTAACCGCAGAAAACAATCATTCTTTAAATAAATAGATGTAGATACAAGGATTTAATTATTAATCACTTCCTAATCTATGCTCAATAAAACACCTGATAATAAAATCATGAAAAATTTAATCATTCTTTTCGCCATCGCTTTTATTAATTTGGCAAGTGTTACTGCCCAATCAACTGTTATTAATGCTTCCTTTTTTGACCAAACCGAACAGCTTTTAAAAGCAAATGTAAGCAATGGTCTAGTCGATTATGAAAACCTAAAATCCGACAAAAGCCTCGACCAATTAATTGAAACGATTGCTACAGCAAAAATTGATAACTTAGATGATGCGACCTATCAAGCATTTTTAATCAACGCTTATAATTTACTCGTCATTAAAGGTGCGGTGGATGCTTACCCACTGAACAGTGTAAATGGTATTAGCGGATTTTTTGCTACTAAAAAACGAGACGTAGCAGGTCAAAAAGTCACTTTAAATAAATTAGAAAAAGAGTGGTTATTGAAAAAATACGGCGACTCGCGTTATCACTTTGTGTTGGTCTGTGGTGCCGTAGGTTGTGC
>JBGCES010001053.1:0-5211 GCA_045106545.1 Saprospiraceae bacterium | reverse complement strand
ATCCCGAACCCAACAAAGTGATTTATACCGCGAAAGTACCTTTGGATGCAAGTAGAATCCGCTACGAACAGACCAATCTCGGTGCGATTATGTGCCAAGCCTTAATCGCTAATTCACCACAACCCGCCGTTGCCAGTATGATGAATAGCGGCTCGGTACGCATCGAAGATCATCTGGAAAATGACATCGAAGCCATCGGCGTTTTTAAAACCTTGCCCTTTCCAGGTTACGTTTCGGCGGCGGAAATGAAGGGAGATACATTGCTTTCTATTTTAAAAACAGGATTGGTTGAAAAATATGGTAGCGGTAGTTATCTGCAAGTACAGCAATTGACCTATGATGTAGAAAATCATACCGGAACGATAGCGGGACAGCCCATTCAGGCAAATCAGAACTATTTGATTGCCGTCAATGATTATTTGTTAAAAAGGTTTGTGAAAGAGGGGACATTGGCAAAGAAGGATTATCCTAAAGGCAAGGACGTGCGGGTGGCGATTATTGAGTATATGGATGGGTTGGGGAAGTGATTTGGGATGTAGGTTGTTTGTTGTTTTGGGAGAAAGTTGTACTTTTGGTAGATGTAGAAAGGTGAATGTTTAGGTAGTTAAACTAATATTGATTTTTGAATTTAAGTTTATTTTAAATAATTGATTTACAGTTTATTATGTGATTTATTTTATTGTTTTTGATAATATAGATGGTAACTTTATACACTTAGATTTCAAAATATCTGTGTGTCTTATTAATAAAAAAATGAAAATACTATTAGAAATATTAATTCTATTTACTATACTTAGAGTTAGTTGTAGTGAGAATGTTAAACCAGAAAAATTGAATGTGGATAAGGTGAATTTGAAGATAGAAATTATTCCTGAATTTGGAGATAATGGTTATTCAATTAGTTGGAATGATACACTTTGTTCAGAATTTAAATCAAAGTGGAATTATCTACAACTTAGACCGTACGAATTATACTGCTATATAACAAATAATAACAACGACACCCTTGGATATTATAGAGGATTAAGCAGTCCACAGCAATTTACTTATTTTGAAACGAAGGTCAGAGAAGATTCTATAATCAAAGTTGATTTCTTAGTTGGAATTAATCATTTTTCTGAATTTTTATCCGAGCAAACACCAAAATATATTAATCAATTCAATGAAAATAATAAAGAAAGAATTGTCTTTGAAAGAGTTGAATTTAACTTGAATAAAGATGTGAGAAAAAAAATGGTATTAAAATTAACAAGAATAAAATAAACATTTATATCAATTTTGATTCTTTTCTCGATTTTATATGAAAAAAAATATCTACATACTGAAAACTCCGCAGGTTTTAAAATCTGATTAAGTAACTGATTATCAACGATTTGTAATTAATTTGTCGAAGTGTCATATGTGTTTTGAATAATAGAGGTAGTACTTTTCCTAAATTTTAAGCCTCTTAGTTAGCTTTAACAAGCATAAATGTGACTACAAGGCAATATATTAAGAGATTTAACCAAATTATATTAAGAATTACTTTTAATATATTGATTATCAACATATTAAAAAAATCTGCGGAGTTTTTAATAGAAAAATAAAAATTGAATTCAAATGGCTAGATTAAACGGATGGCTAACTGATTTATATGGAGGAGATAAAGTAGATAAGCTGCTAAAGTCTTTGAGCAAAGACTATGGAGTTCAGATAAACAGGAACGGCATGAATGGAATTGTGAGTTGTTCATTCTTTTTAGATAGGAATCATTATGGAGTATCCTTTGAAAAGACTCTTGCTGTAATTCAAGAAATAGTGAAGGAAGAAAAAGAAATTGATGCATACGGACTAATATACATTCAAGATGATGAATCGAAGCAGCATCATGATGAATTTCAAGCATATGTTATCAAAAAGGGGGAAATCTATAAAAAAGTTGATACTTTCTTTTCACCATGTAGTCAAGAGATATGGAATTATGAAGATTAAATTTAAAGAAAACCTTCACCTAGTGCTAAGAATTAATTAGAAAATCAACCCCACCAAATTACTAGCATTTGCGTATTTTAGCACTAAAATCTAGAGAAAATGAGACAACAAAAACATGTACGATTTGACTGGGCAATAAAACGCCTGCTAAGGCAAAAAGCGAATTTTAATATACTAGAAGGATTTTTGAGTGAATTGCTCAAAGACGATATTGCTATTATCGAAATCATTGACACCGAAAGCAACCAAGAAACGGAGACAGATAAGTTTAACCGAGTTGATATTTTAGTTAAAGATAAAAAGGGAGAACTGATTATTATTGAAATTCAAAACTCCTATGCGATTGACTACTTTTTGAGGATTTTATACGGTATTTCTAAAGCTATTACGGAACACATCAAAACTGGAGACGAATGGACTTCGGTTAAAAAAGTGATCTCCATCAATATTGTATATTTCGACTTAGGACGCGGCGAAGATTACATTTACAAAGGAACGACCACGTTTTCAGGACTACATCAAAACGATGAATTACAGTTATCCAACGCGCAAAAAAAGCTGTTTAAGAAAGAAAAAATCAGAGATTTATATCCAGAAATCTATCTGATCAAGGTGAACAACTTTGATGATATAGCGAAAGATACTCTTGATGAATGGATTTACTTTTTGAAGAATAGTGAGATAAAGAAAGATTTCACTGCCAAAGGTTTGAAAGAGGCAGAAGAAGTATTGAAAGTGGCGAATATGGAGGATCAAGAAAGAAGAGAATATCAACGATTCGGCGAAGTGCTTTCTGACCGTGCTAGTCAAGCACTGAGTATGCGAATAGAAGTAGAAATGGCAGTTGAGAAAGAGCGAAAAGCTAAAAAAATAGCGATTGAGAAGGAACGAAAAGCTATGGAAATAGTGGTAAAAAACGAAAGAGAAAGAGCTATTGTCGCAATGATTAGAAATACGGAATTACTGGACAAACAAATTGCCGATGCTTTGGGTGTATCTGTTGAAATGGTAAAATCTATTCGAGATGAAATGAATTAAAAAGAAGATAAAACCCCATGAAATCAAAACGCCTAATCCCTTTCCTACTCATTTCAATCCTCTCCTGTCAAAACCTCCCAAACGACAAAAAGACCAACGATCCACCAGCCAAAATCGAGACAAAAGAGCAACCTAAAGCATATCGAACCGAATATTCAATTGATAAAATCACCCACCAGCCAGAGTTAATCATAGAACTAAATCTACGCAACAATAAAGCAATCACTCAGCTTCCAGCTTCCATTCAGCACCTAACCAACCTGCGCGTATTGAATATTTCTGGCACCCGCATTTCAGCAATACCAGAGGAAATAAGTCACTGCAAATTGCTGAACGAAATAATTGCCAATGCCAGTAGAATTCGAATTATCCCTGAATCAATCGGGAATCTCAAATTTGTCACGGAACTAAATCTGGGGCATAACCAAATTAGCGAACTCCCAGAGTCGTTCGGAGACATGGCTAATTTGAAAACCATCATCTTGGGGGGAAATCGATTAACCAGTTTACCTAAGTCGTTTCAAAATTTGCAAGCGGTAGAATTCTGCTCTGTCGCGCATAACGATTTTACTAAATTTCCTGACGAAATATTAGGCTTATCCAAAGTACATCAGTTATGGATACACGATAATCAAATAAGCGAAATCCCTTTGGAAATAGGCAGACTGAAAAACCTGAGTCACTTTTTAGTTGATGTTCATAAGATAGAAAAGGACAACATGAAGTCCGTGGCGGCATTGCTGGCAGGCGTAAGAATAGTGGATGAATTAATCAGAAATAAATAATACATTCTTAACAATATCATCCAAGCGGACATTTAGCTGCATTAACGTTTTCACAACAGTTACCTACCTACAAATTCTTATATCTTTGCCGAAATTTTTTCACCTATTAGTAGTTTGGTTGATTTATTGAAAAAAAGGAAGTTTAAGCAACTGATTAATAACGAGTTGCAACTACAAACTACCAACATAAATACGACCAACTACCTAAAACATACCTAACCGTTATGAATGTAAAGCATACCATTCTATTGCTATGTTTAGCGATTTTCTTTGTAGCTGATCTCTCAGCACAAGATTTGAAATTCCCAAAATTGGATCCAAGTCCGATGGACGCTGCGCACTACCCACGTAGAGCCGCTTTCAAAAATTACTTAGATGCGGACGATCCAGACAAAACGCAAAAAATCAAGGTTTTATACTGCCGTCCCAACAAAAAAGAGCGCGTAATTTTTGGCGATTTAGTCCCTTATGGTAAAACTTGGAGACTTGGTGCGAACGAAGGAACGGAAGTTACTTTTTTCCAACCCGTAGAAATCGGTGGCACTTACGTGAATCGCGGTACATACACCATGAATGCAGATGTGTTCCAAAATCAGTGGATCGTTCGTCTTTCTACGCAACGCAATATCGCTGGAACATCGGAATTAGATCCGTCTAAGATTGTTGCTACGGCAACTGCTCCAGTTTCAGGTGTTTCTAAAAGCCGCGAAGAATTTACCATTGGTTTCCAAAAAGTGGACGATGGTAATGTAAATATGGTTTTTGAATGGGATCAAACCCGCGCGACTTTGCCGATTAGCTTAAATCCAGCGGAATTGAGTGGCCCAGATGCGAGTCCAATGGATTTGGTACAATACCCATCTGATTCTCGTTTCCAAAACTTCCGTAAACCTGTAGTTGAGCCACAAGTAAGAGTGGTATTTAGTCGTCCACAAAAGAAAGATCGCGACGTTTGGGGTGGTATGAAAAAAGCAGGTGAGATGTGGCGCGTAGGTGCTAATGAAACGACGCTCGTAACTTTCTACCAAGATGTAACTATCGGTGGAACGAAAGTGAAAAAAGGTACGTACGGTCTATTCGCAAAAATCAATGAAGGTAGCTGGGATTTCATTATCCATAAAAATACGCAGTCTTGGGGACACCCAAATCATGATGAAAAAGATAACGTAGTAACGGTAAATGCAAAGACGTTAGATACACCAGAAACGGTAGAAGCAATGAGCATTTTATTAGTAGAAAATGGTACAGATGCGCTTGATTTAATCGTTGCTTTTGATGATAAAATGGCGAAGTTACCGATTATGTTGAAGTAGTGATCTGAGAGGGATATAAGGGAGCGATTCATTCGATTTTCTTTAAAGAAAATCGAATGAATCGCTCCCTTATATCCCTCTCAGATCACTACTTCAACATAATC
>JBGCES010001052.1:0-4640 GCA_045106545.1 Saprospiraceae bacterium | reverse complement strand
TAGTTTAGCATTGACCATGCGATATAAACATTATGCGGGGCATACTGAGATTACATTTGCGATAGCAGTAGCTACTTTACTTTTTGCGTGGATGACAGCGCGCCAGGAAAATGTAGCAGAAACGCAAGATAGAAAGTATCTCAAAGATACCTCCTATCTAAACCACCACTGGTATTATTGGCTCGGTCTCTTATTGATTTGCGCGTGGTTATACGTAATTCATCCAATCATTGTGCTACCACTAAGTGCTTGGTTTGCGGCAGATATTTTATATCATAATCGTTGGCGCGATTGGCGGAACTGGTTGAGTATTAGCGTGGTGTGGGCGACGTTTGCCATGAAATTTATTGAGGTATCACAGGATTCTTACGAAAGTGGTAAGGTAAGTTCGCTGGGTTCTGCATTAGATGTTTTCACCAATTACCAGCAATATCCAGTGGTTTATCAAATTGTAGAAGATTACTTCTTATATGAATATTATTTAGTTTTTCCACTGTTTATCGCCGCTCTCGTTTTACTTTTTATACAACAACGACTATTAGTCCCCTTGTTTTTTATTGCTGCGACTATTGGCTTAGTGCTATTAAATATCGTCATCCACTCCTATCTTGGTGGCGAGATTTTCATCATGATTGATGGCTATATGGGTATGCTGGGAATGATTTGGGGTTTAGCGATTATTTACGGTTTTCTACCTTACTTCAAAAAAGTATGGTGGTACGCGCTACTGGTTTTCACTTTAGTATGGTCGGTACACCAAATTGAAACCAAGCATTTATTTTTTAAACGCCGACTACTTGCGTTTGATCGTACTTTCGCGCTTAATGAACCACAGCGCAAGCTGTATGTAAGCTTAAAAAAGTTTAACTGGGGAACAATTTGGTATCCCTACCAAGTACCGTTGGAGACGCTCATGTGGACGAGTCTGGAAGACAAAAATGCGTCTAAAACAATTTTAGTAGATGTCGTAAATTACGAAATAGATAGTACCATTCAGCAGCGTACAAAATTCTTGAATGAAGAACGATTGGAGAAGACCTTAAATGAAAAATATTTTAACCTTCCTGAAGGAAATTATCACATTACGGATAAAGTGAGTTGGTAACTACGTCTTGATCATGATTTACCAAATAGGTCATCTATTTCATTTTGTAAATCGTTCATTTGCTCGTTAAGATGATTAGTGGTGGGAGGCGAAGATGGAATGCTAGGTTGGAAAAGCTGTTGAGCAATTTGTGGCAGTTGATTATTTTCCAATTTGACAATATTCACTCCGTCAAGTTGTTGGAGGAGTTCTAATACAAACGGCAATTTCTCTGCCTGTACATCTAAAAGTAATTGCATAATTCAGATAATTTTATTGGTTACCGTTCCAAAAGTAACCCGTAATTATTTCATCTACAAAAAAAATAGGCTGCACTTTATTTAGCGCAGCCCATCTGTCGGGTATAAGATATTACAACTATGTGTCTAATGCTGAATAATAATCATTTTTGATACCGCTATTTTTTCAGGTTATTCAACTTAGTCTTGCCGAAATAATTAAGCAGCGGAGAAGAATCGCTGTAAAATGGATTTCTTCTTAGTCATTTTTGCTTTGGCACAGTCGCTTACTCGCCACTTGTCTTGTAATTCCGACATTTTATCAATATCAGTAAATTCGTAACGAACCAAGATTTCTATCAAATCTGATTCCGCACATTTTTTTGGGTGCTCTGCACATTTGGCAGTGGGCATATATTGATCTAAATAGCTATGTAATTCATCTAGTCGTTGTTGTCCTTTTACGAAGAAAGCTTCCGTTACCATTAGTAGAAATAGTTTATGGTTGTTTTTTAAATTTCCTTTTACAAAAAAGAGAAGGTTTACAAGAGCAATATTTTAGAGGTCAAATATTATGGTTACAAATTACGCGAGTCTGCACGGAGATTAAAAGGACATAAATTGTATAAAAATGTGATTATTGTTACATTTACATCAAACTTATATCACATTATTTTTTATTCCATTGAAAATCAGCCAATTACATTTTGAAAGTGATAAAATACTTACTTCCCTGAGTCGGGAGGATAAAGCGTATTTTTTACAATCTGCCGAAAAATTGATTTTTAAAAAAGGAAAATTAATTTTTTATGAAGGAGGAATTCCGACTGGCGTTTTTTTAGTAAAACAAGGAAAGGCAAAAATTTATAAGACGGGTATCTACGGCAAAGAGCAGATTTTTTATATCTACAAGCGGGGTGATTTATTTGGCTATCATGCTTTGTTGTGCGATGAAAAGTACGAAGATTCTTGCGAGGCACTGGAGGACTGCGAAATACTGTTTATCAATAAAACGGACTTCGGACATCTGTTAGAAAAAATCAAACCACTACGGCAATTGTTGATTCAAAATATGAGTCACGAGTTCGGAGTCTTAGTCAATACCATCACGATTTTGGCGCAGAAACCATTACGCGAACGGCTTGCACTTTACTTATTAATTTTACACGATCGATATTATGAGTATGATTCGGACACCGCCAAAATTAACCTTCCGCGCGAAGATCTAGCCAATATTGTCGGTACAGCACGCGAAAGTTTAGGGCGTTTGCTGAAGGAGTTTAAGGAAGAGCAATTTATTAGAATTGAAAAACGCACTATCGAAATCCTCAATTTCGCAGCATTACGTAAACTCGCAAATTCTTAATTTAAAGCGTAAGTAATAAGGGTTCTTTGGCAATTAGGCTTGTACAAAGTTTTGCAAAAGACACAGTTTTTGACGCAGATAAACGCAGATTTTTTCCGTAATGCTACGGAAAAAATCATAGAGAATCAGCGTCAAATAAAAACTTTGTATAGTCCTGTTTGGCAATAAATAAGGATTAAAACTATCGTTCAATACTCCACTTATCTACGTGAACCGTCAAAAAGCGTTCACTACAATCCACTGACTTACACGTCACACGCGCCAATTTGATTTTTGCTTTTAAGTTATATGATTTTTCATAAGTGTAAACCTTATAATTCCCATCGTCCAAGACCGCTTCTTTTTGTTTCCCTTTCTCCTTAAAATGCCGATTGCGATGCGGTTTAAATAGCACGTCCATATCTTTATCTTCTTTACCAGAGCCGTTAAATAAAAGGCGAACATAGCCTGGATTACCTGCTCCACAGTATTCTTTTGTGTCATAAAGAGGCAGACAATTAGGCTCTACATCAGGGGTAAAATAATAGTCGCGAGCCTTAGCAAAGTGAGGCAAAATCTGTTTGATATAACCCGTCAATTGTACGGTTTTGCCCGTCAGCTCTTTTTCAAACGCTTCGTTTGCTTTTTTAATGTGATCCGTTTCTTCAACTAGCCGCTCGTGTGTAGCGGATATCTCCGACCAGTCTTTAATGACCGCAGATTTATTATTTGAAAAACCTAGACTGCTCAGTATAAGTGCTAAAAGCAATACATTATATAATTCAAAACGCATGGTAAAGTAATTTTTATCGAAGGATGTTTTGGATAAATCTATCTTTATTAATTGGAGGGAAAAGGAAAGAAGAGGACTTGATGGGTTGCAAAAATGTTTCCAAAGTGATTAACCAACCTTTTAGTGATTCGCCTGTTCTTACAACTTTAACTATTGCAGCACGAAATCTTAACAAAATGCAACAAAATCAACTAGGGACTACCGATATATACGTTAGTAAAATCTGTTTAGGTACGATGACCTTTGGAGAGCAAAATACGGAAGCAGAAGGACACGAGCAACTAGATTATGCCCTTGCTAACGGTATTAACTTTATTGATACCGCCGAGATGTACTCCATTCCGGGAAAAGCAAAAACCCAAGGCAGCACTGAACGCATCATTGGTACGTGGATTAACCAACGTAAAAATCGCGATAAGTTTATTCTTGCCACTAAAATAACAGGTCCCTCTGGTATGACTTGGATTCGCGACCCATTAGATTTTAAACCTGCCTCTATTCACGCCGCAATTGATGGTAATTTGCAACGATTACAAACGGATTACGTGGATGTTTATCAATTACACTGGCCCGAACGCAAAACAAATTTCTTTGGTCAACGCGGCTATCGCCACAATGAACACGATGCGTGGACGGATAATTTTTTAGAAGTTATTCAAACCCTCAGTAGTTTGATTAAAGCTGGTAAGATCCGCCATTGGGCTTTGTCTAACGAAACTCCCTGGGGTGTCATGCGCTATCTAGCCATTGCGGATCAGCATGATTTGCCTCGTCCAGTAAGTATCCAAAATCCTTATTCTTTACTCAATCGCCTATTTGAAGTAGGTAACGCCGAAGTTGCTATTCGAGAAAAAATTGGCTTATTGGCTTATTCTCCATTAGGTTTTGGTGTATTGAGTGGAAAATATATCAAAGGTACGGCAAGAAAAGATGCACGCGTACATAAGTTCCCGAATTATAACCGCTATAGTAAAGAACAAGGTGTAGCAGCAACGAAGAGGTATCTAGAAATTGCAGAAGATAACGATATGACGCTTGCGCAAATGGCACTCGCCTTTGTCAATGACCGCCGTTTTATGACTAGTAATATTATCGGTGCAACGAGTATTGAACAGTTGAAAGAAAATATTAGTAGTGCGGAGATTACTTTATCGAAAGAAGTGCTGAAAGCAATTGAAG
>JBGCES010001051.1:0-3758 GCA_045106545.1 Saprospiraceae bacterium | reverse complement strand
CTATTCGTCAAATCTCCGCTATTCAAATTGGCTCACAGCCAGTAAATGTAGAGGATTTACCTGCGGGGATTTATTTTTTAAAATTATACGCAGCGCAGCATTCGTGGATAGAACGGATCGTCGTGCAGTAATCTGGGTTTTAGTAACAGCTAAAAATTAACTTCCTGATTTGGAATTCTACGATTACTAAACTTCCGAAAGTTGAGTTCACTCCGAAAACACTTAAATCGAAACACATAGGCACATAGTTCACATATTTTTATTTTCAAACGATTGATATTCAATACTTTGCGCAACCTATGTTTTCTATGTGGCTATCCCGTTATTCAACGGGACAAGTTATGTTTTACTAAAAAATGTGTTTTCGGACTAGGCTCAAAGTTAGTAATCGTTAACAGGAAGCTTATTTTTGATTGTTACCTCACAAATTTCATTCATTCCATCATTACACCTATTTCATTCAGTATAGTACAGGATACGTCCACCTGCTAATTTTGATAAGTTTGTTAGACACGTATTAAACCTTTCTATGACAAACTGTATGAAATTTATTTCGTTGTCTATTTCCTTCATCATTGCGATCTTTCTGAGTTGTCAAACTGAAATCACTCCGACTAATCAGCAAAATTCACCCACCGAATTAGCACAAAATTTCCTCCAGCCAACCGCTGCTTACAAACCTAAAACGTGGATGCATGCCATGTCGGGGAATATGTCCAAAGCGGGCATTACTAAAGACCTCGAAGCGATGGCGCAAGTAGGCATCGGTGGATTTTTATTATTCAATGTTACGCAAGGAATTCCTAATGGTGACATTATTTATAACTCGCCAGAACATCACGAAATGTTGCGACATGCAGCAGCAGAAGCCGAGCGGTTAGATTTGAGTTTTGGGGTACATAATTGCGATGGCTGGTCATCAAGTGGTGGTCCGTGGGTAACGCCTGAAGAATCTATGAAAATGGTGGTTTGGAGCGATACTGTTGTAAAAGGCGGACAAAATATCGACTTAACTTTAGCGAAGCCGACTAAGCGCGAAAATTTTTATCAGGACATTGCAATTTTGGCGTATCCAGCTTTGGATAGTGAATTAGCCGACCAAAATAATCTGCCAATAACCACTGCCTCAGATAATACTTTCGCAGTCAAAATCGCTACTGACAATCGCGTAGATAACGAAAGTAAACTCAATGGCAGCAAGGAAAATCCACCGTGGATACAATTTGCTTATGCGCAACCAAAAACCTTACGTTCCGTGCAAATCATTTTCAAAGAACGCAGGTTAACCGCTGTCTTAGAAACTTCTACGGATGGTAAAAATTTCACAACTGCGCGTGCATTAAAAAAAGTGAGAACGGGTAAAAACGAGTGGGCAATCGACGATCAATTCGATCCCATCACCGCCCAATATTTTCGTTTACAATTTAACCAAACAGCGACCATTAAAGATATTCAGTTCAGCTCGACTGCGACCATTAAAAACTTGCTAGGTCAAATCGCTATGGCGCGAACGGAAGATGTGGATTTGGACGATCTTACTTCGCCCGCTGCGGCGATGGTGATTAATAAAAATGAAATTCTAAATTTAACCCAAGATTTTGATGCAAGTGGAAAATTACAAACCCAATTACCCGCAGGTAATTGGACCATTACGCGCTTCGGCTACACCGCAACGGGCGCATTCAACAATCCCGCATCAGAGGCTGGACGCGGCTTGGAAGTAGATAAACTCAACCGTCCCGCTTTCAAAAAACACTACGACGCATTTGTCAAAAAAGTAATTGAAAACGCGCGTCCCGTCGCGCCCAATGCACTCCAGTACGTCGAAATTGACAGCTACGAAATGGGTGGACAAAATTGGACTGATGATTTCGCAACGGGATTTCAAGCCGAATACGGCTATAATATCATCGCCTTTTTACCATTAATCGCTGGACGTTACGTGGACAATGCCGCCACTTCCACCGCCGTCCTGTCCGATTATCGAAAATATATCAGCGATCTGATGACCGAAAATTACTTTGGTTATTTTGCCGAGTTGTGCGCAGCCGATGGCATCAAAAGCTACATCGAACCTTACGGATTTGGTCCACTCAATGATTTGGATATTGGCGGCAAAGCCACAATTCCGATGGGCGAATTTTGGATGAACCGACCCGTTACGATGGCCGCTTCTGCTATTTCGTCGGCGCACATCTACGGCAAACCAACGATCTCCGCTGAATCGTTTACTTCCACTCCGCAGATCAATTGGAAAGGACATCCCGCTATGGCGAAAACGAGCGGGGATCTAGCGTGGACACTCGGTATTAACGAATTTATGTTTCATCGCTACGCCCATCAAGCAAACACCCACGTTGAGCCCGGCATGACGATGAACCGCTGGGGTTTTCACTTCGACCGCACTCAAACGTGGTGGGAAAACGCAGGCGCAGCGTGGTTCAAATACATCGCGCGTGGTTCGTACTTATTGCAGCAAGGTCATCCAGTTTCTGATGTCTTAATTTACATCGGCGAAGGTGCACCTAATTCCACTTTTAGTCGCACAGATTTCGAGCCTAACATTCCAAATACTATTAACTTTGATAACGTCAATACGGACGTTTTATTAAATCGCCTGCGAGCCGAAAGTGGTGAACTCGTATTGCCCGAAGGCACGACTTATCAAGTTTTAGTTTTAAAAAATACTGAACGGATTTCTCTGCCGACTTTGAAGCGATTGCATGAATTAGCGAAAAGCGACATAGCCATTTATGGCGACGTGCCGCAGCAATTAGCGGGTTATCAACATACGGAAAGCGACCAAGCGGAATTTGCTACTATCCAACAGCAATTGAGTGAACTGATTTTACCGATTACGAACTGGGAAGCCATTTTAAATAAAAAGCAATTACCACTTGATTTTGCAGTGGAAGGCAGAGCAGATTTAACTTACGCCCACCGCAAAATAGCTGACACTGATGTTTACTTTTTTTACAATCCCGATAGCACGGCGAATACCTTTCAGGTGAACTTTCGAGTAGCCGATAAAATTCCCGAATTGTGGAATCCACAGGATGGAAGTATCACGAAATTGGCGCAATTTATTAATAATAATGGCATCACAATGGCTTCGATTCCGTTGGCTGCGCATGAATCTACTTTTGTCGTATTTCGAGAATCTGCGCGTGGTGTCGCGACAATCCTACCTAATCAACTACAAAAAGAGGTTAAATTTAAACTAGAAGCCGATCAAACCATCACTGCCGAAGTAGCGCAGAATGGAAATTATGAAGTAGCGACAAGTGATGGCGAGTGGCAGTTTATGGTGAAAGATATTCCAAACAATCAAAGTATTGACGGCAATTGGCAAGTGACTTTTGCAGATAAAAACTATGCCTTCGAAGAATTGATCGATTGGAAAGATCGCCCCGAAGAAGCGATTAAATACTTTGCTGGAACGGCGGCTTATCGTAAAAATATCAATCTTTCTAAAGACTTGATTCGTCCCAATCTGAACGTAACTTTAGATTTAGGAACGGTCAATATCGTTGCCGAAGTCCGTTTGAATGGAAAAGAAGTTGCCACTTTATGGATGCCGCCCTTTACAATTGACATTACCGATTTTGTAAAAACAGGCGACAACGAGTTAGAAATTTTAGTGACTAATCAATGGTCAAACCACCTGATTGGAGACGAGCGTTTTGCAGAACATTATGACGGCTATAAGCTAGGCAAACACGGACCTAATCCCGATTTATTTATGCCAAAATGGTACA
>JBGCES010001050.1:0-4745 GCA_045106545.1 Saprospiraceae bacterium | reverse complement strand
TGCTAATTTTAATGTAAAATTTAAAATGTAAAACCGCAAAATGTAAAAGTCACACGTCGCGTTCCGAACCATTTTTGCACGTATTCAGTGTACTTTTAAATTTTATATTTAGCCTTTTACATTTTACATTAAAGAACTTAACCGCTCTGCGGTAGAAGGTAGACGGTGGACGGCTGCCCTAACGTACTCACTTAACTAAATCGCTAATTATTAGAGCGTTTCGTTTTTTTGTTGATACAAAGAAGCGGGGGAAAATGGTGGGATAAAAGATTGTTCCACGAGTGGTAGAAACAAAGGAATGAATGGGCTGTAAAACGGAAGGAGTGGTCAATTGCCAATTAAAAATCATTCGTTCTCACTAAATAGCAATTCGAGTAAGAAATAGGGCGATTGGTGGTAAAAAGTCAACAGATTCCCACGATTTTGCTACATTTAGAATCATATTACTAATAAAGCTAGAGCGCAGCGGGAAGCTGCACCCTAGCAAGTTAAAGTCATTACACTCGCGCAGACCATCTACCGTCCGCCGTCAACCGTCCGCCGTCATATGCACTATCTCTTTTGGATATTCATTTTTTTATTTACGTTTGATTTCCACTTTTGGGAAGGGAATTGGTCGGAAGCGCTATTGGGCAGTACTGCCGAATTAGGAATGGCAATGGGGATTTTTTACGGACATTATTCGTTTAGTTTACCTAAGTGGTGGCGAGCGAAACAGTGGTGGCAATTTGGAGTTTTTACACTGGTTTTCTACGCAATTTTCTATGCGATTTTGCACTTTTCAACTATCGAATATTACATCTATGAAGGAAGCGATCTAAGGAATTTCATGTCCATTAGCTTGAATTATATTTTGTTTACCTTGCTCGCGATTTTATACTGGAATAGCCAACAAACGCAGCGTGAACGGGAGCGACAATTGCAGTTGAAAAGTGAAAAACTTGCGACCGAAATGCAGTTTTTAAAAACGCAAATTAGTCCACATTTTATTTTTAATTCCTTAAATAACATCTACTCGCTTGTACAGCAACAACACGTAAATGCTGCACCGATGTTGGCAAAGTTGTCCAAAATCCTCCGCTATATTCTTTATGACAACCATGAAGATAAAGTACTGATAACAAAAGAGTTAGCAGTCATCAAAGATTATATCGCTTTGCAGCAAATGCGTAAGTTAGCTTCAGATAATATTGATTTTTATCAGGAAGGAGCAGCGGGGAATTTGCACATTGCACCGATGATTTTATTGCATTTTGTAGAAAATTGCTTTAAACACAGCGGCGTAGAGACGGACAAACAAGCGTGGATTAAAATGGAGTGTTCAATTGCGAATGATAAGTTGTATTTTTCTACCGAAAACAGTCGCCGTGTACAAGTAAAATCGGAAGTTGGTGGTATTGGAAATTCCAATATTTGTCGCCAATTAGAATTGTATTATCCTGAACTTCACGATTTAAAAATTACGAATAGTAAGGAAAGTTATCGCGTAGATTTGTTGATTAATTTAATATGACGATAGATATAAGAAGAATTTCTTTTGAGATAACTTTTTTTGTAAAACTATCAAGTACCGGGAAGATACTTGATAATATGTACCATCAAGTGCTTTCCCAGCACTTGATGGTTTAATTAATGAAATATTTTATGAACGTACCACTCCGTTGCCTGATCGTCGATGATGAAAAATTAGCCCAAGAATTACTCGCTTCTTATGTGCAGAAAATGCCCAATTTAGAATTAGTGGCTACCTGCTCTACTGCGCTCGCAGCTATGCAAGTTTTGCAGACAGAATCGATCGATTTACTATTTTTAGATATCCAAATGCCTGATTTAACGGGATTGGATTTTTTGCGCAATTTACGGCAGCCACCTGCCACCATTTTGACGACCGCTTATTCGGAATATGCCTTGGAAGGTTATGAATTAAATGTGGTGGATTATTTGCTAAAACCAATCGAATTTCAACGCTTTTTTCAAGCTGTCAGCAAGGTACAGCTCCCACAAAACAAAACACCGCAAATAATTGATAATCAGACAACTATAAATCAAAAATCAACCACTCCCGAATACTTTTTTGTAAAAAGTGATAGCAAAATTATTAAAATAGAAATCGCCAATATTTTGTACGTCGAAGCCTTACAAAAGTACATTCGGATTCATACCAAAACGGAACGTATTATCGCGCTGATGTCCATTAGTAAAATGCTGGAAGAGTTACCCGCTACGCAGTTTGTCCGCATTCATCGGTCGTATTTAATTCAATTGCGACACATCGAAAATGTGGAGGGAAACATGGTGAGAATTAATGGGAAGACACTGCCGATTAGCAAAGGGCAGCGGGAATTATTTATGGAAAGATTGCGGGAACAAGGATTGAATTTTTAAACGAATTGGAACGCGGATCGAACGGATCCGACCGATTGACGCAGATTTTTTTAAATTTTCCAGCATTAGACGTTATGATATAACGTCTCTACGAGGTTTGTTGGATAGCATACCAGACCAGCGGAATGGCTACCGCCAAGAAAACCATCAGCACTAAGCGTACTGAAAAATCCAACCCGCCAATAATCGGAATGCCACGCGTCGCTACATCCAATACTTTTAACAATCCAAACTGCGAGTCACCCGATCCTGCAATTAATAATCCTTGTTCTTTTAATAAGGTTCGCGCTGAACCAATTTCGTCAAACGGGACTTGAATCTGTGCGCCACTGCCCCCCATAGCGGCGGCATCGCCAATCGTAAGTGCGTTTTCATGTAGCACTTTGAATGAAATATCCGCTTGTTGCAATGCGACTTTTGAAAGAGACAATTGCATGCGATCGGTGGTTTCTAAAATGGTGGTGTATGACATAGAAGAAGATGTTGGATATTAGATTGAGGATATTGGACGCAAATTAAACGTAATTATCTGCTCCCCTGGGGCGTTCCAAAGTTACAAAACCTTGATTGTAACCCCACATATTATAGGTAAAAGAGGTGGAATTTACTTCCCAACCTTCAATTACTACTTCGTTGATTAAATTTTCTAATTTAGTTCGTACGCGCTCCATCGAACGGTAACTTTTTACGGATAGGATTTTATATTCTTTCATAATGGTAACATTTTTTGTAGTAATTTGTCATTCCTATCCTAATTTTCCCATAAGTTTCGATGAAAAAGGACAAATTTTCGTTTAAAAATCCGTTTTATGTTTTCAATAAAAAAGTATTTTTTCTTTCTCTGTTTTGCGTTGCTCGTGGCGTGTAGCAACAATAATGTAGCTCCAACGGAAGAAGAAGAAACCACTGAATCTACACCTATGACTAATGAAAATTTCACCGAACTAAATGTGCCTTGGTCGGTCATTGCCGGTTTTCCCAAAGCACCTTTTACAGAATCCTTTCAGTATGGGCCAGAAGAGTTGCAATTTGGAGAATTGCGGATGCCGACTACGACTGCGCCTACTACTGGTTTTCCAGTCGCGGTGTTTATCCACGGTGGCTGTTGGTTAAATCAGTTTGACTTAAATCATGTGTCACAGGTGAGTGCGGATTTGCAAAGTCGTGGCTATGCGGTTTGGACGCCTGAATATCGGCGTGTAGGTGATGACGACGGCAGTTTTCCGAATACCTTTTTAGATGCGGCGGCGGCAGTAGATCACCTACGTGAAATTGCGCAAGGTTTTCCTTTAGATTTAAATAATGTGAACGTTTTGGGGCATTCAGCAGGTGGTCATTTAGCATTGTGGGTCGCAGCCCGACAAAATATTCCTTCTGACAGTCCAATTTATACCTCCAATCCGTTACCCATAAAAAAGGTAATCGCATTAGCTCCTATCACTGATTTGGCAGCTTACGATGCGGTACGCAATAGTTGTAGTCAAGCCGTACAGCCACTGATGGGTGGTACGGCAGCAGATCAGCCCGAACGTTATCAAAATGGTAGCCCGATTAATTTAACGCCTTTAAATATTCCAACCTTTTTGGTGCACGGTACGCTAGATGGAATTGTGCCGATTCAGCAAAGTGAAGATTACCGCGACCAAGCGCAAGCAGATGGTGATGTAGCAGAGGTGATTGCAGTGGAAGGCGCAGGGCATTTTGACATGGTTTCGCCCAATTCGGTGGCGTGGGGGCAAGTGGTTGCTGCTTTGCGGAGGTGATTTTTTTGACGCTGATATTTTATGAAGGACGCTGATTAACGCTGTGAGCGACATAATAAAATCAACGTCCTCAGCGTCAAATCACTTCAAATATAACATCCCATCCAGCTGATTAATCTGCATACTATCCTGCCCAAAAGTAATATTGTTAATTATCAATCGGCCCACGATGCTGTCCTGTTGAAAATACAGCGTCGCATCTTCGATATTTTTAATTTCATTATCATTTATCTGTGTCCGCGCAAGCTGTCGTAGATGTTCGTTAAGTGGAATATCAATGTGCGTAGAGTCATTCATTTTAAACTGTAATTGTCCTTCCATTCCTTTGACCAATCCTCTCACATTAGACATCGTGTTATCATGATAAAAATAAACGCGTTGTAATGTACGATAACCAGCAATATCAATTACTTCTGGCTCTGGAAAGTAGTAACTACGATAGTTATTTGTACCGTTTTCATAAACAATATTTTTAGATAAATTCAAATAATGAACGATGCCCGATGGCAAATCATATACCCCATCTGGTGGATTTACGAGCGGATTTAAAGAGTCTAGTGGCATACTAAACCAATCGGTGAGATCTTGTAAATGATC
>JBGCES010000105.1:0-2279 GCA_045106545.1 Saprospiraceae bacterium | reverse complement strand
CGATATGGATTTGGATGGCGATGTAGATGCAGTCGTGACGCATTATGACGAAGCCTATTCAGGTGAAGCCGTTATCTGGGATTTACAAACCGAAACGATTCTCGGCGGAGAAGGTGCTTGGGATTATCCAAGTACTAAGGGAAGTCGAATGAATATTTCTAACCTCGATGACGATCCTTATCCAGAGATGGTCATGACCAGCCGATTTACCATTTTTGCAGTGGATGATATTGTGAATTCTGATGGTTTTGGTAATATTATTTGGCTCGACCAAACGACCGATGAATCTGGACACACGCAACTGACTTCTTTCGATTTTGATGGAAATGGTACTTATGAAATTGCTTACCGCGACGAAACTCACCTGCGTATTTTTAGTGGTTTAGGTACAGGCATCCCAACGGGTGAATATCCTAGTTCCGCTGAAGTATTGCTTAATACAGGTGTTTTTAATAGTTGCCAATCTTATACGGGGATGGAATATCCAACGATTGGCGATGTGGATCAAGATGGACAGGCGGAAATGGTTGCTACTTGTGGCGGCTATTTGAGTGTTTACGAATCGGGTTCGCTACCTTGGCGCAACGCAACCCGCGTATGGAATACACAAGCTTTTACGGTTACTAATGTAAATCAAGATGGTACGATTCCTAGCGTAATGACTGAAAACCATACGCTTTTTAATAACTTCCTCGCGCAAGTGACGGAAGGCGGTGTGCGAGATTCAGTTCAACTAGCCGTGCCCGATGCTTTAGTAACCATCACCGAAATTCGTAATGATTGTGGTGAGAGTGTGCAACTGGATTTAGAAATCTGTAATCAAGGTGCAGCACCACTTCGTCAGGGTACACCCATTGCTATTTATCAACAAAATCCGACGGCGACAGCTGCGACAATGGCGCAACTTAACCAAGTGCCAGTACAACTCGAAATCGGACTTTGTACCAATATCACAATCTACAATTTACCTGCACCTCCAATTAACGAAGATGTTCACTATTTTGTAGTTGTAAACGATGGTGGACAGATTGCACCGCCTTATGTTTTAGATACTCAAAGTAATGGTGGTACTTTTCCTGTAACGGATATTATCGAATGTAATTATTTAAACAACATCGCGGATAGCTTGATTCGATCTGGGGTGGAATCAGCGAGTCAAATTGACACGACGATTTGTGCAGGTGAAACTTTCTACGTAGGACAAGCGGCTTATACCGAAGCGGGGATTTATATCAATACTATTCCGAATGCAACTGGCTGTGATAGTCTCGTTACTTTAAACTTGGATGTAAAACCTGCCGCTACGTCTTACCTCACGACAGAAATTTGTTCTGGTTCTACTTTCACCTATTTCGATGGTCAAGTTTTTCGGGACACAGGCGTTTTTTATGACACCTTAACTGCTACAAATGGCTGTGATAGTATCGCAGCATTGGATCTGACGCTGTTGCCGATTTTGAAAAAAGAAATTGACGCAGTTATTTGCCCTGGTGAGAGTTACGCTTTTGCTAATCAAAACCTCACGACATCGGGGACTTACGTAGATAGCCTAGTGGCTCAGACGGGTTGTGATAGCGTAGTCACCTTGAATTTGACGTTGAGTGAATCAATGGAAAGTGCGTTACAACAGGCGGGGATTTGTGATAGTGAATTTTATACTTTCGGTGAACGCCAGTTGACCGAATCAGGAATGTATTTCGATACGCTACAAAATGTTTTTGGCTGTGATAGTATCATCGCTTTGGAGCTGACCGTTAAGCAGCCGATTTACGTAGATTTAAATGAAAAATTTTGTCTTGGTTCAGGCTATTCATTTGATAATCAATGGCTAACGACTGCTGGAGTTTATACGGCGCGTTATCCAAGTTATGATGGCTGTGATAGTATTGTAACGCTTAATCTCTTTGCTTTCCCTTCCTTCGAACGTGCGGAAATGGTAACTATCTGTCAAGGAGAAACTTATCTTTTGGGAGAAGAAGAACTGACGGATGGTGGTTATTACGTAAGAAATTTAAGTACCCAAGCGGGCTGTGATAGTACCATAACGCTTTCGCTAAACGTGATTGGTGCAACCTATAACCCTGCGGAGCAAACGATTTGTCAAGGCGAGAGAATTTTCTTCGGCGATCGAGAACTGAGAACGGCTGGGCGTTATTTAGATACGCTTACTTCCGTGATGACAGGTTGTGATAGCATTGTTCATCTAACATTGAATGTGCTAGATGCGCCAAACGAAAGTCTTACTGTAGATTTATGTGCTGGGGAAACGTTTGAATTGA
>JBGCES010001049.1:0-7651 GCA_045106545.1 Saprospiraceae bacterium | reverse complement strand
GTCTTTTAATACGCCTAGCACTTGTCCCTCGCTGCCTGCCGCCGTGAGGGGTTGTCCGATAGCGGCTTCGGGGTTTTCCCAACCCAATTCTTTGACTGCCTGCTCGTTAATCACAAATTTATTGAGGTGGTCTGTCCCATAGGATGGATCAAATTCTCTGCCCGCTATAACTTCTAGACCGAAAGCTTCGGCGTAGTCATAATCCACCGAATTGAGATGGGTCGTATAGGCATCTGAGGGTAAAACGTGCTCGTTGTGTACAGGATGACCAATCGCTCCAAACCCCGGTGGGCGATCACATTGCGTGACGGCTTTGATATTGGGGTGATTCAACAAAATATCATCTACGGTATTCATTCGTTGGCGAATCGTGGCATCTCCCGCGCGGAAAGCCGCGTTGATATTATTCCCACTATCGATGGGGACGAGCAGGGTCAACTCTTGGTCAAATCCCAAAGGTTGATTCCGCAGATATTCGAGTTGCAAATACGTAATGGCAGCGCCGCTGATAAAAATAATCGTCGCTAAAAATTGCAGCGTAATTAATCCTTTGCGCAAACCAACTCCAGCTGTTTTTTGTGCTCGTCCAGTACTGCCTTTCAAGGAATTAATCGTTTCAAATCGACTCACAAAAAAAGCAGGATAACTACCTGCCAGCAGTCCCGCAACAATAAAAATTCCGATAAATGCCCCTAATAAAGGCAGATTATTCCAGGGCGCAAAAGCAAGGTCTAAATTGGTGAGGCTATTCAATTTCGGTAAGGCTAGCGCGGCAATGGGCAGCGATAATAAAAAAGCAAACAAACTGAGTAACAGCGATTCCCCTAAGAATTGTGCCATCAGAGAAGTTTTCCTTGCACCTAACACTTTTCGAACGCCGACTTCCTTGATTCTATTTAAAGAACTAGCCGTGGTGAGGTTAATAAAATTGATGCAAGCGATAAGTAGCGTAATCAAACCAATCCCCATAAAGGTGTATAACACATTCGTATCTACGGGTGGTTTTTGCTCCAAACTCGCCTCCGATTTGATATGAATATCTTTTACAGGAAAGAGCGCGAAGTCTTGTTTATCGCGTAGATTTTCGGGCCCATGTTTTGGAATAAAGGGCGCAAACTTGGCATTGACCGCTTCCACCGATTGGTGTTCTTTGAGTAAGGCATAAGTGTAGGAATGGGTAGCCGTCATATTATTTGCCAACACTTGTTGCAACCGATCTTGGGCATGCGGAGGCTCTAAATCCACCATATTTTGATACGGAATCAATAACTTTAATTCCAGATGCGCCTGTTCTGGCCAATCTTTAATCACAGCAGTCACTTTAAAATTACCGTTTTCTGCCAGTCGTAAACTTCTACCTAACACCTCGGTTTTGTCAAATAAATTCAGCGCCGTTTCTTCCGACAGAATCACCGAGAAGGGTCGATCTAATGCGCTCGCATCGCCGTGCAAATAATCAAATTGGAACACCCGTGTAATGGTCGAATCCGCACAATAGATGCCTTCAATTTCCAATTGTTTGTCCGTCTCAGGTACGGTGGCACTTACATCGCGCGGATACATCCGAGCAATATGTTCGAGTTCGGGAAATTCCAGCGCGGCTTGGGGCGCAAAAGCGGGTGGGATCTTAGCTAGCGTAATATTCCCCGCAAAAATTGCTTGGTAATTGATGCGATACAAACGATCCAAATTTGCATGAAATTGATCGTAGCTTTTTTCATGCTGCACATATTGAACAATCAGAAAACAGCAAGCCATGCCGATAGCTAAACCCATCACATTGATGAGGGAAAAGACGCGTTGTTTCCAGAGGTTGCGAAAGGCGATTTTTAGGTAGTTGTTGAACATAAGGAAAAGGATATTGGATATTGGATTGGGGATGCGGTTTTAGGGATCGGATTCCTTGGAGGAATCCGATCCCTATTGAAAAACGCTCAATGTATATGCCAAATTTGTAAGGGGTTGATTGTTAGGATTTTAAGAAAATAGAGGGTTTGAAAACGGGTTGTTTAGTGTTCGGATTTGAACGGTGGTGTGCGGGGGTGGACGGGAATCTTTTTAATACGATACAAATCTGGCACAGCCGATATTCTCACCAATAATAATTTCAGTGGTGGGTGGAAACCTGTTGAAGATAGGAAGTATCTTGGAGATACTTCCTATCTATTCGCGTCTGGAGCAACGGATTTGCCCCATTATCCTAGTCCCATCCTCACTCGTCTAAAATACTAGCACTTCTCTTATTTCCCGACCATTTTACCCCCAAAATTAACCATTAAAAACTATCCCAAATGAGAAGTAGAACCTTGTATTTAGAAGACGTAACTATTGAAGTTCATCGTTCCGATTTTGGAATGGAAAAGGTAATTGTAAATGGAGAACTAGTCAGTAAAAAGCGTTGCTGGCGGAGTAACGTACACGAATTTGAAGTGGAGAAAGAGGGTGTAACGCAAGAATACGAAGTATTAACACGTCGCCTTGAAGATGATTTTGCCGTAGATATTTATGCCGATGATAAACCAATATTGGAATCCGCTTATTCGTATTCTGATAGTCAACAGATGTTTGCGTATATCATCTTTCTATTTCTGATAATGTACCTCGGTTATATACAATTTAGTTTTTAAAATAAACGAACTGGCGCACGTCAAAGACAATGTGCCAGCGCATGACGTTTACTAAACTTGTAAAAGTTGAGTTCACTCCGAAAACACTTAAATCGAAACATACGAGGCACATAGTTCACATAGTTTTATTTTTAAATATTTGATATTCAATACTTTGCGCAACCTATGTTTTCTATGTGGCTATCCCGTTATTCAACGGGACAAGTTATGTTTTAATAAAAAATGTGTTTTCGGACTAGGCTCAAAGTTTAGTAAATGTAAGAAGCACTCCCCCACTACTTACTTGATTTTTTCTTCTTGGTTTTCTTCTTGAGATTAGCTTTTACCACTGTCGTTCCTCCTGCGGCAGCCTTGGCGTCATCGAGCCATCTTTTGTGAACCAAAATGTCCATCCAATTGGTATTACATTGTTGCCATTCGTGAGAATATTGGTGCATCGCCATATGCGTACCATAATCGCTCAGTAGCGTAGAATTATTTTGTTTGTGGTTAATAATATCCTGTGTGCCATCAGCATTCATTAACACCGAAGCATTTCCATTGTGAATAACGGTAGTGTGCGTCCCATCAGCGTTTAATAAAGTCGAAAAATTATCATTATCGTACTGAAGCATATACTGAGCTCCTTCTGCCGTGGTGAGTGTCGTGGTATTCCAATTGTGGAGAATATTGGAGCGAACACCATCAGCGCCAGTCACAATTACACTGCTTCCATTATGCAGCACTCTAGAAAACTTATTATCTTTTTTTACTGGAACAGTTGTCTCTTGAGCAAATACTAGCGTTACGCTACATAGGAGGATGAATAAACTCATTAATGTTTTCATGTTGTAAATTTTATAAATGTACTGAATAATTAGTGTTAGAGCGTTGGTAAATAATAACCTACCCGCGCTAGTGTGCAGCTTTCTGCTGCGCTCTAGCTTTCAACGGTTACACTATTTTTTTCCTATTCCATTAAGTAATAATTGATTAAGCTATTGTGCGAAAAGGCACAGCATCTCCGTATTACTTACTTGTCTTTTTCTCTTTTTTCTTACTTATTGTCTCCGTCGATTTCACTTCTCCTTTACTAGCTATAGTCATATCAATCCACTTTTTATGTGCCAAAACATCAATTGCTTTATCTCTACACGATCCTCTATGAAGAATGATATGAGTACCGTACGGACTGAATAAAGAGGAAGATCTTCGATCATGTTGCACGACATAGTGACTACCATCAGCGTTCATAAGGACTGAAGTATTAGAGTGGTGATGAACAGTAGTATTAGAACCATCTGGATTTGTCAGTATAGAAATGTGCCGATCAGGGATAATGACATATTTATCCTGATCTGGCTCAACTAGCGTTAAGCTGAACAAATCACAAAGAATGACGGAGCGTTCACCATCTACCCCGTTTAAGATGATATTAGTACCACCGTGGTTAATATTGGAATAATAAACGTCTTGCTGGATTGGAACAGCGCGTTCTTGAGCAAACACGAACATCACACTGCTCATTAGAAAGAAGAAGCTCATTAATGTTTTCATGTTGTAATTTTTATAAATAAAAAAGTAGGTTTAGTTTAAAGACACAGTAACTAAAATGTTACTTAACTGGTTTTTATCTTATTTCTCTTTTTTACTCTCTTATTTTTCTTTGGCAATTTCGTTAGTTCTTTTGCAGCTATAGCTTGGTCAATCCATCTTTTATGAACCAAAATATCCGTTATCCGACTTCTCCATCTATAACTCGACATTTCGTAATTATGGCGGACAATGAGCGTACCATATGAACTCATCAGAGTTGAATATCTCCTATCATGGTAAATTACGTAACGACTACCATCATCATTCAGTAGTATCGAATTTTTTCCTTTATGATGAATGACGGTTTTAGTACCATCGGGATTTGTGAGCGTCGATATTTTACGATTATATTGAATGTCATACTGGGTCATATCTGGATCGGTGAGCGTCACAGAGAATACATTACAGGTAATGGTGGAATTTATTCCATCTACGTTTTTTAAGACCAGATAATTACCGCCACCTTTGCTAATACTTGAATAAACAACTTCTTCCTTGATTGGAACAGCGCGTTCTTGAGCAAACACGATCGTTACGCTACCTAGTAGCACGAGTAAACTGATTAATGCTTTCATAACTTTATATTTAAAAAATGAAAAAATTCAAATGGTTCTAACTATATTTTAATATCTCCCCTAAGATACTAACAATAAATACCACTTCCAAAAAAATGTTTACCTAATATTAATTGATTTCAACCGATGTTAAGCATTGTTAGAAACATATAGACGCAATACAGTAAGCCGCAACGAATACAACAATTTAAACACATAGTATACATAAGTCGATAGAAGTTAGAAGTTAGAAAAACGACTGATTATCAATTATCTAACGTCCAGCGTCTAACGTCTTAAATCTGTCAACCTATATAGAATTCTGATAATAAATCACTATCGAGTATATTCGCGTAACAATCAACTATCCTAACGGCTGGCATAAAAGTCAAAAAGTTTACAAAAAGTAGTAAACACAAGCGGCATTTTTATATAAAAACAAGTGAAACACAATCTTTTGAGAGGTAAAGGAATCACCAAAAATCTCACTTTAATCTGTTACGACAACTCCTTCCTACTCTCTTCCTCCACTTCACACGTCTCCAAAAGCGAAACTGCTCTATTTTAATCGAAAAATTGTCCAATATTATAATTTAGAACTCCTTCGAGCTAACAAATTAAGGGCTAATCTGCATTTTTTAAGATGTTTGTAAAAAAATGAATCTTTAAAAAAATATAAATTATGCAGTTAACTAAAATTATGAATTTGAGTTTTTTCCTACTCACTTATTCTATGGGAATCGCTCAATTAGATCCCACAACTCAACAAAAGTTAGATGAGTTATTCCAAGGTTATGACGACCAACCAGGAGTCGCAACAGCCATTTACAGCAAAGGAAAGATTATCTACCAAAAGACGGCGGGTTATGCCAATCTGGATTACGACCATAAAATAAACGCTCAATCGGTTTTCGACATCGGCTCTTTATCCATGCATTTTACCGCAGCGTGTATTGTTTTATTGGAAAATGACGGCAAATTGTCCTTAGACGATCCTATCCGAAAACACCTACCAGAACTACCCAAATATGCCGAAGGAGAACCGACTATCCGCCATTTATTGCATCATACGAGTGGTTTACGTGATTATCTAGTGGCTATTGATATGACCAAAAATACCTTCGATGTGACTTATGATAAACAACAAGGATTGGACTTCTTGATGAAACAAAAGGAATTGGGGATGACGCCTGGTCAAGAGTATGAATATAGTAATTCTAACTATCTGCTATTGAATCACATTGTTAGTAAAGTGAGTGGTCAATCGTTGGGCGAATTTGCAGAAGCAAATATTTTTAAGCCATTGAGCATGGAAAACACTTTTTTCTTAGAAGAAGCAGGAAAAGTGGTAAAAAATAGAGCCGTCGGTTATCAAAAAGAAGGAGAAGATGCCGATTTTACCCAAAATCACTTGTTTAATTTCGCTGCTGCGGGAGACGGGCGTTTGCAAACGACCCTAGCAGATTTTATTATCTGGATGCAAAATTTCAACCGTTCCAAGATTGGTAAAGCTGACTTTATCAAGCAATTATTAGAAAATGGGGTAGAAAATGACGGCGATGTTATGAGCTATGCTTTAGGTTTAGAACACGGCCCTTATGCTGGTTTTAATTCTTATGGACATAATGGGTATTGGGGTAGCACGAGTTGCTTTTTTCTAAGATTCCCTCAGCCCGATATTTCTATCGTTGCTTTTTCCATTATTGGTACCGTCAGTAGCCCTGGAAAAGTATTCCAAGCCGCTGCGATCCTACTCGAAGGCATCGAACCAAAAGAAATTACGGAATCCATCACCGACAAACCGACTGTAGCTCAAACAACTGCCCAGTTAAACCAATGGACAGGCGATTATATCGCTTATAAAACCGGTTATTTAAGAAAGATTTTTATGGAAAATGATACTTTAGTCTATCAGATTTCTCCAGAGAATCAATACAAACTAATTCCGATTGGGGAAGGCGAATTTAGGATGTTGGAGACACCTTTTTATTCACTCCAATTTAAAAAAACTCCGAATGGTCAAAAAAACATGAATTTCATCCGTACGGGGATTACTCAATATGAATATGTTGATTATCAACCAAGTCAACCTTCTATGAAAAACATGGAAACATTAGCAGGAAGATATTACACGGATGCCTTAGATATATATTATGATTTAAGTATTGAAGATAACGAGTTAGTCGTTTCAGTAGATAATCAGGAATATACGCGTTTCACGCCAGCTATGGATAACCTTTTTTGCTCCAAGTCAGGGCATAATGGGTATTTTACCTTCGATAAAGATAGCAAAGGACAGCCATTTTTTATGATGAATGATTATTCGATGAAGAAGGTGAAATTTGAGAAGGTGGAGTAAGTCAATGATATTTTCCTCGCAGCCTTCGGCTGCTCGGAGAAGAGGATTTTTAAAGGTGCGTTTTTTTGACTTTCCCATTGAGGAAAGTCAAAAAAACGCACCTTTAAAAATCCCTTTGCGAGGCGACGGAGCCGCAGAGCGAGACAAAAATAAATAGCAAATCAACGCTACTAACTTTCAGTATCTTGATCCGACTGATTCTGCTCTTTTTTCAACCGATTAGCTTCGCGTAAGGCTTTGGTAATTATCCATTCCAAATGCCCATTGACACTACGGAATTCGTCCGCAGCCCATTTTTCAACGGCTTTCATCGTCTTTTCATCAATCCGTAACGCAAAGCTTTTTTTTGGCATTTTTAAATGGTTTAAGAACCACGAATAAAATAAATCTTTTAATTTAGTAACCGTTAAAAAATAACTTCCCGATTTTTCAAATGATTAATTTCTTGAATGAATGGTTTTTATTCAGAAATTTATCCCCGAAATTCTTCGGGGCAGGCTAATTGAAAAATTCAAAAGGGGAAGTTATTTTTTAAC
>JBGCES010001048.1:0-26919 GCA_045106545.1 Saprospiraceae bacterium | reverse complement strand
TATTATCTATACCATCTAATCTTACAGCTATTTGCTGCTCTCTGGAGTGAGCAAAAAAACGTTTGATTCTGACAGGTGTATTATTAACACCATCATAAGTTACAATTAATCCGGGTCTCAAACCTTCAATAATTTTTATTTGTAGAAATTGTAAACTTTGATAAGCTGAGTATCCTCCTTCTCCGAAATTAATGACGTGATTGGGTTCTTTATTTTTTTTTGCAAAAAACGAAGGAATGGTATATTTATCTTGAACCCCAATACCCCATATAGTTGAGCCTCCTAAAAATACTGTTGTTGGAATAGAAGTATCGCTTTGAGGCGCGGTACTATTCACTGTAAGGCGTACGCCTTGACTATCAATATTAATCATTTCTCCTTTAAAAGGAGAACATCTCCACCCATAGTAAGAGTAATATTTTGTTTTTGTTTTACCTTTTTCTCTGTGATATTTTTCTGCCCAATCAACCCCTTCATAGACAGGGAAATTTTTCATGTATTTTTTTACGGATTCTTCTGAATACTCGTCACCTTTTGAGCTTTCTTTTACCAAGTAATTTCCTTCTAATATTATAAGGGAAACAAAATCAAGAAAAAGAATTAAACTAATCAACACCATTAGATTAGTCGCAATGATTTTTGCTACGCTGTTCATATTAATAGTATTTGACCTGAATGCTTTAATCCCTTGACTTCCACCAATCCCACCCCGCCGTCAACACCACCGCCACCACAATACTCGGCAACAGATTCTCAATATTCACCTCCCCCAATTTCAACATCCGAATGCCAATTCCTAGAATCAATGCGCCGCCCGTGACACTAATCATGGAGATGATATTTTCGGTGAAAAATCGTTCTAGTTTGCTGGCTGAAAGGGTAATGCCGCCTTGTAAAATCAGCATCGGAATAATGGAAAATAGTACGCCAATGCCATAAGTCGCAGCAAAGGCAATGGACGTAATTCCATCCAACGTAGATTTGACCAAAAGCAATTCTCGTTTGCCCGTCAGCCCTTCTTCGATTGCGCCTAAAATCGTCATGCTACCAATACAAAACAGCAAAAAAGCTGTGACCAAACCTTCCGTAAAACGCGCATTACCAATATTTAACGCATCTTTTAAATTGTCACCCAAGTTCTGTAAGAATACATCGATTCCCATAAATTCGCCAATCACACCGCCCAAAATCATACTAAAAATAAAGATTAGCATATAGCCATCCTTCATTTTAAAACACATCATCATGCCCATCACCAAAGTCGCTAAACCAATGGCTTGAAAAATGATTTTTTCGATACTTTCGGGAAAGACGCCGTTGAGGTATAAACCTAATAAACTACCGATGGTTACGGTGGTCATATTGATGAAAGTGGCAATAGGAAGACGCATTTTTAATGAGTAATGTATAATGAGTAATGTGTAATGACGCGCCAAGATAAAATAAAAAAAGCAGCTACCAACATGGAATGCTGATAGCTGCTTTTAATAAATGGTCTGATTGTGTAATTGTTAAATTGTGTAGGTGACAGAAGTGCATCACAATTACACAATCAAACAATTTTACCATTTTCACGACAACCCAAAGGCGTAATAATACACCCGATTGCTGTTGGGATAAATGCCTTCGAGCATGACGCCGCCTTCTTTACTTTCTAATATTTTCGCCAAATCTTCTGCGCTATAAACAGGATGTCCATCCACTTTTAAGATAATAAAACCTTCGCGGATATTGGTTTCAGAACGCAATTTACCGTCTTGCAAATTCGTGATCTGTACACCGCCACGCACGCCGATTCGATTGGCTATACTTTCATCTAAAGTCGATAATTCTGCGCCCAAAGCAGCAAGTGCGTCTTGAATATCTGACTTTTCGATTACATCGGTATTACCATCTTTATTTTTGAGCGTTACCGCAAAATCGCGTTCTTCGCCGTCACGTAGCACGGTAATATTAAGTTTATCGCCAGGGCGATAGCGACCGATCATTTCTAATAATTCGGGCGAAGTATTGGTTACATTATCATTGACCGCAACGATAACGTCGCCTGCTTCAATCCCCGCTTCTTGCGCTGCGCTATTTTCAGCAAAGCCCTGCACATAAATTCCTACTTTGGTATCCAAACCTTTTTGCTCCGCTACTTCGGCGTTCATGCCGACGATTTGTGCGCCAATAAATCCACGTTGCACCACGCCGTATTCTTTCAAATCAGTAATCACTTTTGCCACAATATTACTTGGCACAGCGAACGCGTAGCCCGCGTAAGTGCCTGTTGGTGAGGCGATTGCGGTATTGATGCCGATTAATTCACCTTTTAAATTTACTAATGCACCACCACTATTGCCTGGATTCACTGCCGCATCGGTTTGAATGAAAGATTCGATTGGAAATTGGTCTTCTAGAATATTTATCGAACGACCCTTTGCGGAAACGATACCTGCGGTTACGGTCGAAGCCAAGTTAAATGGATTACCGACTGCAACCACCCATTGCCCCACTTTTAAGTCGTCCGAGTCGCTAAAATTTATGGCGGGTAAATCAGTGTCATCAATCTTAATCAACGCAATATCCGTCGATGGATCGGTACCAATGACGCGCGCGGAATAAGAGCGTTTATCATTTAAAGTAACGGTCAATTCGTCGGCATCGGCGATGACGTGGTTGTTGGTGGCAATAAAACCATCTGCGCTGATAATCACGCCCGAACCACTTCCTTGGCGTTCTTGTGGTTGCTGTTGCGGTGCGCGTCCACCAAAGAAATCAAAGAATCCTGGTGGAATGCCATTCGGATTTTGACGCTGCTGAACGGTCGCTCTAGATTTGATATGAACAACTACAGGCAAGGTGTTTTCCGCAGCTTCCGTAAAATCAATTTTTGACAAATCAATGCCACTAGTATTACTTCCGTGATTGATAAATTTGGTTTCGGTGGCTATTTCCGTGGATTCCGTTTTGGGAGATTCATGGTCTAAATAACGTGCGCCACCTAAAGTGATCGCGCCGCCTAGGATAGCGGCAAAGAGGACTAACAGAAAGTTCTTCATAGTTTAAAAATATGGTTTAAAAGTGGTGTAATGTAGTTTTTAAAAGTAGTTTAAAAGTTGTACTGCTGTGACATGAGTGTTCGTATTTCTACTACTTTTTTATAATATAAAGAATGCTAATTTAAGGCAGAAGGTTGGTAGAAGGAATGTACTTTAGGCGAGTTTAAAATATTTTTAACAAATAAGTGATCGAGGTTTAATTTTTTTAACAAAAATGAGATTTAGAGTAATGGAACAGCAATGTAGTTATCTCTTAATTAATTGAATATCAAGTATTTAAAGCTAAATAAATAACCCTCAATAATTAATAAATCAAGATTGGAAATTGAAAAAGATAGACGTTTTTTAGACCTCTCTACGACTAAATATATAGTGGTTGCAAGTATCATTTTGTCTAAATGCATTGCAATAAATTATTAAAGTGTTCGGTTATTAGAACAACTCTTCTCTTTTTTTCGCTAAATCTCGTATTTTTTTCACCACGTCAAGCAACCCACGTCGATGTTGCTAACGTACCGTCTATTAACAAGACAATTCATGGCGAAGAATCAAGACGTACTGCAACTAATCAATGGCTGCCGCAAGCGAGATCGAGTTAGTCAAATTCAATTGTACAAACATTTCTTTAGTTACGGGATGGGCGTGTGCCTACCTTATACTCAAACCCGAGAAGAGGCTTTGGAGGTAGTGAACGATGGTTTTTTAAAGGCATTTACGAAAATTGACCAGTATAATGCTGCACAACCTTTCAAACCTTGGCTAAGGCGAGTTTTGATTAATTGTTCGATCGATTATTATCGAAAATACCACAAGAATAACGACTTAAAAGAACAGGAACTAACAGAACAGACGACGAAGGAAACGTATAATGATGCATTGGATAATCTAGCGTTTGCGGATTTAATTAAAGTCATGCAGAAATTACCGCCAGCTTACCGCATGGTGTTTAATTTATACGTGATAGAGAATCACTCGCATCAAGAAATTGCCGATCAGCTTAATATTAGTATCGGAACATCGAAGTCGAATTTGGCGAAAGCCAGAAAGAAAATCAAAGAATTATTGAAACAATCGCATGGTATTTTTTATAAATAGAGATTGCCGACGTTTACTAAGTATTGCCGAGATAATTAACCCAACACTTTTTAAGATTTTTATTTCCCCTTTACCAATAACACAAAAACTAAACTAAATTTGAATGAATGGAGGACAATTACTTTGATGATAAGCTAAAGAAAATATTACAATCGCCGCCTGACTTCGAAGTAGATGAGGGAGCGATTGCTAATATGCATCGCAAGTTAGATGCAGAAAATATGGGGCGTCCACATCGTGGGCTGATGTCATATATTTGGTGGCTGTTGCCCTTGGTCTTATTACCATTTTTGGGAGGAGGTATCTTTTTGTTTAATAAATATCAAAATCTACAAGAGCAGTTTGAGCAACTTACGCAACAAGTCCAAACGGTTCGACTCGATACAGTTACTCACAAGCATATTATTTACCAATACGACACCATTTATAATGTGATTTATCAAGAAGTTGCGGTGCCACGTTATTCTAGTGCGGCTATCTCTTCTTTTTCCAACACTTTTTCATCTTCTGTTAGCACCAACGCGCCCAATTCCTCTAGTTTCTTAAGCAGCAGTTTCGATAATCGAAATTTGCCGCCGCCTACAAATGCGCGTAACAATGAACAATTGGGCTTTCGCTATGCCAGACTATTGGCTGCTCATCACTATCGACAAACGCTATCTGCAACAAGTAATAATGCCTCGCGACCAATATTCGCATGGGATAGATCGCCGCTAAGCGGAATTGATTATGCCAGTTTATTGGGTAAGCAAGTGGAATCAGAAACGCCGCATTTGATCAATTGGGAAGATTATGAAATTCCACCTTTTTTTGATAAACGAAGTATGCGCGTCAACCCTGCTTATTACTTTATCCCTCAAGGCTTTAATGTAGGTCTGCAAGGAAATCCAATCAATGTAATTTCAACTAATGTCGGCAATGCTTTCGGTTCCAATTTTGGAGTTTCGGGAGCTTTGGCATTTCATAATGATGTAGCGTTAGAACTTGGTGTAGAGCGCTTAGGCGTTCGTTTTGAACTTACAGATGTCAATAATTTGCAAAACTATCCGCTCCTTCCTGCAAACGATCCAGTGGATTTGTTCAAAGAATTGAAAGCGAATTTAACGTACTTGCAAATCCCAATTTTATTAACTAAACATTTTCGTTCTGAGGCAGATTTTCGACCATTTATTGGATTAGGAATTGTAGCACAAAGACCGTGGAAGCAAGATTTTGAGTATGAATATATCAGCGGCGTAAACGGCGAATACAGTTTAACCGAAAACTTGACTGAAGGCGAATTTTCGATCAATAATATCCGTGCTCGCTTAGGTGCACGTTATTACCTTGGCAAACAGCTTTCGCTAACGGGAGCAGCGCAATATCAGTATGGGTTTAATCAAGGGGTAGGGGAGTATTTCCAACTGCGTTATTGGGGATTGAATTTAGGAATGCAGTATCATTTGCAGTAGGTTGACTAAGTTGATTGGTTGAAAGGGTTGATTAAGTTAGAATCAACTCAGTAACTTAATTAACCAATCAACTTTCTACCAAGCAACCATCCTCCTTCAATTTACCGTATAGACCAGTAGATTACATGTTTTTTTTATAGAAAACCAACTTTATGCTATATAAAATCTGGCTAGGGCTAATTGGAATAAGTTGCACTTTACTAATTATGCATGCATACAAAGCAGTTATGCTAATTAATCATACCGATAATTCTATACAAATACACGAACACATTTCTCAGTTTCCCTTACATTCTGGCACATTGACTACTTATTTTCTGAATCAAAATTCAAATGAAAACACTTGCTTACCTACTGATTTCTACCACAAAAAAGAACAACCAACACTGAATATTTTTCCGTAAAAAAATCATTAAATTTTAGTTACCAAAGATATTTTTCATTTGCATTTGAAAAATGATGAAGTCATCCATCGGGGCATGTATTCTTCGCCAAATGCCCTTTGGCTTTACAATATTCCGTCGGATAGTAATTCATTTATTATCCGACTTTTTTTTGAACGGTAGATGATTGATGGTTTGTCTTTTTAAGTTTAATTAATTGATAATCAGTTTATTATAACTTATAAAAAGCTAGTCGCTCTTCAAGAATATTCGATTTTTTATTTCCTATTTTCAACCAATTTATATTTTTTTCTTCCCTTAGGCAACCGCCCCTACGCTCTTCGCCGTACAGAGAGATATAGGATTTAAAATATATCTTTTATTAATTCCGCTACACTTTTCAGCTTCTTAACCTTTGGCTTTTTTCTTTTTACCAAAATCAATTTATGATATAACAACTGTACAATTTTTTAAGCGCGCTGTGAAATAAATTTACATTTTTTCAAATGATCATTTTTCAAATTGAATAGCTCTTATCTGAAAAAAATATCAATTAAAAAAATCTAAAAAGTAAATTTATTTCGTCAGCCATTCTAAATTATCGGCGAAGTAAAATGTCTAAAACAGCTCATCAAATTTACATTTTTGTAATGGCAAGTATCGTGGTGGCGACCACCGTATTTCTCAGTTACAAAGGCTATTCCTACTATACCACATCCTTAGAGGAACGCTTTTATCATCCCGATCACGAAAATTTTAAAGCAGCAGGATTGTATGGTCACGGCTTGGGTTTCGTGGGTACATTCTTAATGTTTTTTGGTGTAGTCATGTACATCGTGCGTAAGCGGAGTAAGGCTTTAGCGCGCTGGGGACGACTGAAATATTGGTTGGAGTTTCACATATTTTTATGCAGTTGGGGTCCCGTGATGATTCTTTTTCATACCGCCTTCAAATTTGGCGGTATCGTTTCCATTGCCTTTTGGAGTATGGTAGCAGTTGTGGCAAGTGGCGTAATCGGACGTTACATTTATATTCAAATTCCGCGTTCCATCGAAGGGCGGGTATTGAGTTTAAATGAAATTCAGGCATTGAAAACTAATGTCAGTGAGGTATTGAGTCAGTCTTATCAATTGGATAGCGCTAGTCAACAAATGGTGCTGACTTCGTTGCAATTAGCAGGTGGGCAAGGGCAAGTCAATAGTGGCATTTTTACGCGCTTTTTTGCACAGCAAAAGCAGCTATTTCAAGTTCGGAAAACTTTAAAACAAAATCAATTAGCCCGTAGAGATATTAGGAAGATCGTAGGATTAGTTAAAAACGAAATGTCCATTAATCAACGAATTGAGCGACTACAACAAATGCAGCAGCTATTCAAATATTGGCACGTTGCACATCTGCCTTTTGCCATTATTATGCTGGTCATTGTCGTCGTTCATGTTGCCGTGACTTTCGCACTGGGTTATACGTGGATATTTTAAAAAAGAGGACAGAGGACAGAGGACAGAGGACAGACCGCTTTGCTGTCAGAAGTCAGACCAAAAAAAATCTGTTAGATGTCAGATGCTTAAGTATTGATATTCAGTCCAATATCCAAATTCCAATACCCAATATCCTACAATATGCTTTTAGAACAAATTCTCATATACGGCTTAGTTGCGCTACTGTGCGCAGGCATAGTTCGCTACTATTTACGACAACTCAAAGAGGGGTCGGAAGTCGTAGCAGCAAAAATTGAAAAGGCAAAAGAAGAAGGTTTACACGAACCCATTTCACTCCATCCTGTCATTGATCTCGGCACTTGTATCAAAAGTGGTGCTTGTGTAGAAGTTTGCCCCGAAAAGGACATTTTAGGGATTTTACATGGCGGAGGTACGTTGATTAATGCTTCCAATTGTGTTGGACATGGTGCTTGCTTTCATGCTTGTCCAACTGAAGCGATTTCGCTAGTCATTGGTACAGAAAAACGCGGGGTAGATTTACCGCATGTCAGCGAAGATTTTGAAACCAATATGCCTGGTATTTATATCGCAGGTGAATTAGGTGGAATGGGTTTAATTAAAAATAGTGTGGAACAAGGCGCAGCAGCGATTGAAAATATGGTAAAAAGAGGGTTTCAACGTGATGATAGCACCTTGGATGTAGTTATTGTCGGAGCAGGACCCGCAGGCATTGCCGCATCATTGATGGCGAAAAAGTATAAACTCAATTTCGTCACTTTGGAACAAGATACCTTGGGCGGTACGGTTTATACTTTCCCGCGAAAAAAATTGGTGATGACGGCACCGATGGATCTACCACTTTACGGAAAAGTGAAACTGTACGATACCAGTAAAACCGAGTTGATTGAGTTGTGGGAAAAGGCGTTGAGTATGAACAATATTACCATCCAAGAAAAAACCAAAGTGGAAGCCATCGAACCCGAAAATGGGTATTTCAACGTAACTACCCAAAATGGCGAAGTACTGAAAACCAAACACGTTTTACTCGCCATCGGACGGAGGGGAACACCCCGCAAACTGGGCGTAGGCGGTGAGATGACAGAAAAGGTAGCTTACCGACTTTTAGAACCAGAACTCATTGAAAACAAAGAAATCATAGTCGTTGGCGGAGGAGATTCGGCAATCGAATCGGCACTTTTGTTAGCACCACAAAACAAAGTAACCCTCTCTTACCGCCGGGATAAATTTAGTCGGCTAAAACCGAAAAATCGCACCAAAATCTTAGGCGCAGTCGGTCAAGGATTATTGGATATAAAATTCAATACCAACGTTACGAACATCGCCCCTGAAAAAGTTGAGATAAAACACAACGACGGTCGCGCAGAAAGCCTAAAAAATGACTTGGTCTATATTTTCGCAGGTGGTGAATTGCCCACGCAGTTTTTGCAAAAAGCGGGGGTGAAAATTACTAAACGCTTTGGGTACACGATGAAGAAGTATGGGTAGTTTTTAGTGATGAATTTTTAGTTGGTAGTTGCCGACCAAAAAATAAAAAAACACAACTCTAAACAGTACCTCAAAGCAGTATTTTGAAAATAGCTATCTGCTTTATATCATCGACTTGATGTGAGTAACGCGTTCCTGAAGGGAACAAACTATGAATAGCCACGAGTTGCAACCCGTGGGAAACTTATGACGACGACGACCGTGGGTTGCACCCACGGCTATTCATGGTTCATCTACTTCGTAGATTTTAAACTAGAATAAGCTGGAACGGAGCAGAAAGCTCCACCCCAGCCATACAACTTTTGTAAACCAACGCACTATCAAGGTGCATTCAATTGATACATGCATACTCGTATTCTATTCCTTCTTTTATTCACTTGGTTGTACGGTTCTACGGTGCAAGCACAGCTGTCGCCAGGTGATTTGACTAAGGCGCATGCTGATTTGGAAGGAATGTTTAATTGTACGCAGTGTCATAGTATTGGGAATAAAATTGACGACCAAAAATGTTTGGATTGTCACGATGAAATTCAGACGTTGGTAAATCAACGCAAGGGCTATCATGGGTCGCGGGAAGTACGTGGGAAAGATTGTGCGACTTGTCATTCAGAACACCACGGACGCAAATTTGACATGGTGCGTTTTGACCAAGATAATTTTGATCATGATTTAACGGGTTATGAATTGGCGGGGGCACATAATCGGATTGAATGTCGTGAGTGTCATATTCCTGAATTTATCGCAGATAGCGAGATTAAAAAGTTAGAAGACACCTTTTTGGGATTACAGCATGATTGTGTTTCATGTCACGAAGATGTGCATCAAAATACGCTTTCGACCAACGATTGTGCGAGTTGTCACTCAACGGAAGAATTTGCGCCCGCTGATTTTTTTGACCACGACGATACGGAATATCCGCTGAAAGGAAAGCACGTGGAGGTAGATTGTATCGAATGTCACCAAAAGGAAATGCGGAATGGGAAAGAATTTCAACGCTTTGCGGATGTGGAATTTACCAATTGTAACAGTTGCCATGACGATGTACACGAAAATAATTTAGGTACAAATTGTAAGCAATGCCACAGCGAAGATTCTTTTACCTCCATGCGTCGCATTCGTCGTTACAATCATAACCAAACCAATTTTCCACTCAAAGGCGCACACCAACGAGTGAAATGTGTGGATTGCCATGATTTAAACACGACGCTAACCCAAATTTTTCAAGATCTGAATGGTATTCAAACCAACGATTGTATCTCTTGTCACGAGGATGTACACGATAATAAATTCGGTACCAACTGCGCCGAATGTCACAACGAAGAATCTTTTTTTAACGTAAGTACCGACGGTTTCAATCACGACTTAACGGGCTTTGCTTTAGTCGGTCAACACCGTACGGTGGATTGCCGCGAATGTCATACGACTAATCTAACCGATCCAATCGAACACAGTACTTGTACGGCTTGTCATACCGATTATCACGAAGGTGAATTTGCCGTCAATGGCGTAAGTCCTGACTGTGTAGAATGTCATAACGAAGATGGATTTGCAGGTTCATCCTTTACGGTTGAGCAACATAATGAAAGCAACTTTCCGCTCACGGGCGCACACTTAGCGACGCCTTGTTTAGCTTGTCACCTCGCAGATCAGGATGACCGTTGGACGTTCCGAAATATCGGCGAACGCTGTGTGGATTGCCACGATGACGTTCACGAAGGCTTTATTGCAGCGGAATTTTATCCCCAACAAGATTGCGAGCAATGCCATGTAACCGACGATTGGGTACAAAGTATTTTTGACCACAATCGCACTGAATTTGAACTACTAGGCAAACATGCCGAAGTCGCTTGTATGGACTGTCACGGTGTAGAAGAGGCGACTGCCGAAAATCGCTACGCAGGCTTTGTCGATACGCCCAACGCTTGCGCGGAATGTCATGACGATACGCACGATGGGCAATTTGTAGTCGAAGAAGTCAATGACTGCGCACGTTGTCATGGCTTTGACAACTGGGAAATCAATGATTTTAATCACGATAATACAGCTTTCATATTAGAAGGTGCGCACGTCGAAGTGGACTGTGCGGGCTGTCACCAACCAATGACAGCATCGGACGGCAGCACCATTATTCAATATAAATTTAACAGCTTTGAATGTATAGATTGTCATCAATAAAACTGGTTTTGTGGGGCTGTCTGTTCGGCATGCTACCAATAGGGCAATTGCTGAGTCAATCGCCACACGGAGATGAATTCAATATGGATTGTGCGGCTTGTCATAGTTCGGATAGTTGGGAAATTCCAATGACAACTTGGAATTTTGACCCTATCAATCCTACTGACTCATTGCGGTTTAGTCACAACGATACTGATTTCCCATTAGAAGGTGGTCACCGCGCGACTGATTGCCGTTTGTGTCACGAAAATTTGACGTTTACACAAACGCCCACCGAGTGTATTTCCTGTCATACCGATATTCACCGCATGACGGTTGGAACGGATTGCGCGCGTTGTCATACGGTCGATAATTGGCTCGTAGATGATGTAAATGATTTACACTGGGCGAATGGATTTCCATTATTGGGAGCGCACGGACAAGTGAGTTGTGACGAATGCCATACGTCTGAAACAGGTTTAGAATTTAATCGCATTGGTAATGAATGTGTCAATTGTCACCGCGAGGATTATCTCGCGACCACTTTGCCTAATCACGTCGAATTAAACTACTCTTTGGAATGTATGGATTGCCACGATGCGAATGCTTTTGATTGGAATTCAGACAACATTGCCCACGATTTTTTTCCTTTAGTCGGAGGTCACGATATTGGCTGTGTCGAATGCCACACCACTGGCGTATTCGCCTCATTACCAACGGATTGTATCGCTTGCCACGAAATGGATTTTACCGAAGCAGTTAATCCAAATCACCAAGTTCTAAACTTTAGTACTGACTGTACGACTTGTCATACTTTAGATCCCGAATGGATGCCTGCGGAATACCGCGAACACGATGATTTATTTTTCCCGATTTATAGCGGTTCGCACGCGGGCGAATGGTCAGAATGTATGGAATGCCACCCCAATCCAAGCAACTATTCGGTCTTCACTTGTACGACTTGTCACGAGCGCAACGAGACGGATGACGACCACGACGGAGTGAATGGCTATGTCTATGAAAGTAACGCTTGTTTGGCTTGTCATCCCACTGGAAATGAAGACGATAATTTTGACCACAACCGCACTAATTTCCCGCTCACGGGTGCGCACATCGGCGTCGATTGTAACGAATGTCATACTAATGGTTTTGCAGGAACACCGACCGATTGCGCGGCTTGCCATACGCAAGATTTTCAGGAAACGACGAGTCCTGATCACCAGTTGGTAGGCTTCTCGATGGATTGCGTTTCTTGTCATACGACCGATCCAAATTGGATGCCTGCGACCTTCGCAAATCACGATGAATATTACGTACTCCGTGGCGCACATGCTCGCATCGCTAGTGATTGTGCCGCTTGTCACAATAGTACGTTTACCAATACACCGACCACTTGTATCGGCTGTCACCAAGACGATTATAATGACGCAGACGATCCAAATCACCGCCAAGCCAACTTCCCAACGGACTGTTTAGAATGTCATAATGAAAATGCGTGGGAGCCTGCTAACTTCGATCATGATGGACTTTATTTTCCTATTTACAGTGGCAATCACCGCAACGAATGGAACGACTGCCGTGAATGTCATACAACACCGGGCAATTACGCCCTCTTTAGCTGTATTGACTGCCACGAACATAATGACCGAAACGACCTAGCAGATGAACACGACGACGTGAACGGTTATCAATTTGAAAGTACTGCTTGTCTAGAATGTCATCCAAATGGGGATTGATGGTAGTTGATTTCGTAAACATAGTCAACTTAATTAACCCAATCAACGATATCAACAGAGTCAACTAAATCAACTATTCAACCTAACTCAGCGGACAATGAAATTCTTTGTAAGCCTTATTCTTTGTTGTTTTTGTTGCGCCGCTTTACACGCGCAAGAAAGTGTCGTTTTGGAAAGCGGAACGGTCACTTTTATCTCCACGCGTAATGTGTATGTAAAGTTTAAATCAACGCAGCAAATTAAGACACAGGATACGCTTTTTGTAGAAAATGCGGGTCGCCTAATTCCTGTTTTGAAAGTAGAAAATAAGTCTTCTTCTTCAACGGTTTGTTCACCGATTGGGAGTCGAAAAATGAAGGTAGATGAAGTGGTCGTAGCACGAATTGCTCCACCACTTCCGCCTATTGAAGACCCCGCTTCTACCGAAAAAGAACCAGCTTTAAATGATCCTTTTAATACCAATCAAGCGCAAATTCCAGCAAATGATCCTGTCCTTAAACCTGACGAAGATGAAGATATAAATGATGCGAACGTATTATTTAAAGAAAAAATCAAAGGGCGCTTATCCGCTGCTTCCTACAGTAATCTGTCTAATTATCAGAATTTGCATCGGATGCGCTACGCTTTTTCGCTGCGGGCATACAATATTAAAAATTCGCGGTTCTCAGTAGATAATTACATCACCTTTCGGCATACGCTGAATGATACGATGGCATTAGCAGATATGCTGAAAGTTTACGCTTTATCGGTACGTTACGATTTTGATCAGAATATGACTTTGACTTTTGGTAGAAAAATCAATCCGAAGTTTTCGAGTATGGGCGCGATTGACGGATTACAAGCAGAAAAAACGTGGAATAATGTGAGCGTAGGTGTAGTTGCAGGAACGCGTCCCGATTTTCGGGATTATAGTTTTAATGCGCAATTACCGCAATTTGGTGGCTATGTAAGTTTGTCTTCCAACGCTGAAAGTAAGTATAGTCAAAGCACCCTGGGATTTATTCAGCAGATGAATAGTGGAAGCATTGATCGCCGCTTTGTTTATTTCCAACATTCGAGTACACTAGCAAAAAATCTGGATTTATTCAGTTCGTTTGAGGTGGATTTATTTGAAAATATAAATAACGAAATCCGCAATAACGCGCGGCTGACCAACCTCTACGCTTCTCTACGTTATCGCATCAATCGTAAGTGGCGTTTATCAATGTCTTATGACAACCGCCGCAATATTATTTACTACGAATCTTACAAGACTTTTATTGACCAATATATCGAGGATGAAACGCGACAAGGACTCCGTTTTGGCATCAGCAACCACGCGACGCGCAATATTTTTTGGGGTCTAACTGCAAATGTGCGTTTCCAAGGTAGTCAACGCAACCCTGCGCGAAATGCGAGTGCCTATGTCACTTTTAATCGCGTTCCGTTTATCAAAAGTCGCGCTACGATTCGTACTAGTTACTTGCAAACGGATTTCTTGACGAGTCAAATGGCAAGCGTCAATTTTTCTAAAGATTTGCTGCGAAATAAGTTGAATGCAAGCGTCTATTATCGCTGGATTTATTACCAATATACGGCAGGCGATAGAACGCTCAACCAACACATAGGCGGCGCAAGTTTGAATTTTAGAATTCAAAAAAATCTATCGTTGAATCTTTTTTATGAAGGCACTTTTGATAGTTCAAATAAGGTGTTTAATCGCTTTAACTTGAAGTTGATTAAACGGTTTTGAGGTAGTTGAATAAATTAGATTAGTAAAACCATCGAGTGCCGGGAAGGCACTTGATGGGATACACGCTATCAAGTACCTTCCCGGTACTTGATAGTTTTAAAATTGGCAAACAGTATTTCAATAGCGACATAAACTAATATTCATATGAAATTCCATTCACTTCTCCTCCTACTCACTACACTACTTTGGTCGTGCGACAACGGGCCCAAAGTTATCCAAAGCGAACCCGTGAAAGCAGCAGTAACGACTAGTTCCAATCCAAATGATCTAGCCGTGTTTAAAGATGTTCCCAATCTAAAAGCACCAACTGCGGATGAGCATACCGTCGTCGTAGAAGAAGTTTTGGATACCGAAAAGTATTCCTATTTGAAAGTCAAAGAAGGAACGCAAAATTTCTGGGTAGCAATTTCCAAAGCCGAAGTCGAAGTAGGCGAAACTTACTATTTCAAAGGTGGATTACTCAAAAAGAATTTCTTTAGCCGCGAGTTTGATCGCATTTTCGATACGGTCTATTTAGTCTCTAAATTTTGGAAAAAAATGCCCGCTGGACAATCCGAAACGGCATTGGAAGAGGCTTTAGCTACTTTGCCAGAAGGACATCCTGCACCTAATTTAAAAGTAGGAAATATCACACCCGCTGAGGGGGCTATTACATTAGCAGCACTATTTAAAGACACCGAAAAATACGCCAATCAGACCATCACCATTACTGGCAAATGCATGAAAGTCAATCCGATGATTATGGGACGCAATTGGTTACATATTCAAGATGGATCGGGCGAAGAATTTGATTTGACGGTAACGACAAGTGAAAAAGTGGCGTTAGGGGCAGTGGTGACCGTGGAGGGAACGATTGCGTTGGATAAAGATTTTGGAGCGGGTTATCGCTATGATATTATTATGGAGGAAGCGGTGTTGACGGAGATTAAGTAGGAGTCTTTCTAAATAACTTTTTCTTTTTTCTCCGTCATTCGTCGGAGCAGGCTTTGATAAAAAAGAAACAAAAAATCAAAGCCTGCTCCGCTGCATAGCGGAGACTGTATTTCTTTTTTAACGCTCCGAACTTTTCAAAAAGCTAAACAAAATGAAACTCGCTACGCTCAGACAGCATTTTGTTTTTTACGCTTTTTGGAAAAGTTCTCCACTAAAAGAAATAAGGTCGAAAAGCCAGTAAATCCGAAGAGAGACGTTTACTAAACTTTGAAAGTTTAGTAAACGTGTGGCAAAAAACATTCAAACATGAAAATCATTCAGCAGCTTTTCCAGCGATTGTTTTCGACTTCTGCCGCTGGTTTATATATGATCATTTTTGCTGTCGTGATTGGCGCGGCGACTTTTATTGAAAATGATTATGGGACGAGTTCGGCGCAAAAAGTAGTGTATAAAATGTGGTGGTTTGAGTTATTGCTGCTGCTTTTTGGTATTTCTATCTTGGTCAATATTTTTCGTTATCGCATGATTCAGCAGCGAAAATGGGCGACTTTTGCCTTTCATAGTTCCATTATTATTATTTTATTGGGAGCAGGAATTACGCGCTATTTTGGCTACGAAGGCATGATGCACATCCGTGAAGGCAGCGCGGCTAACACCTTTTTATCGTTTGATGAACACCTCGTTTTTAAAGCGCAACAAAATGGGGAAGTATTCAAATTTGCAGAACCTGTCTTATTTGCTACGCTAGGAAATAATCATTTTAAAGAGTCTTATCTGATTAATAATCAAGAAGTTACGGTCGAAGTAATGGATTTTATGCCGAACCCTAAAGAGGTAATGGTAGAAGACGAAGCAGGCGTTCCTACTTTAAAAATTGTTATCGGTGGGAACAATGGACGCGAAAAATATTATTTGCCGCAAGGCAAACAATCGCGGATTCGAGGAACACTTTTTAATTTTAGAAATAGAGAAAATCCCGCTGCTTTTAATATCAAATACGAAAACGCAGCGTTCTTCTTCAAAGCACCGACCAACTTTTCGCAAATGGTCATGGCGACCCAACAGAAAACGGAACTTACCGCTAATGAATATCATCCGCTAGTCTTCCGCAGTTTGTATCAAAGCGGTCAACAACGCTTCGTTTTTGGAGATTTTTCTACCAATGCCAAAATGGAATTGACTTCGACCGACCGTAAAATGAAAAGTACCAGTACGGGCGGATTACAAGTAAAAGTGAGTAGTGGTGGCGAAGAAATGGAGCAATATATTTTTGGAGCAAAAGGTATCGCAGGTCGCCCCCGCGTGTTTAGTGTGAATAATTTGAATTTAACCATTACATACGGAGCGAAGGAAATTGAATTGCCTTTTGCGTTACGCTTACGGGAGTTTATTTTAGAAAAATATCCTGGTACAAATAGCGCGTCATCCTACGCCAGCGAAGTGACTTTACTCGATCCGAGTGCGAACGTAGAACAGGATTTTAGAATTTTCATGAATAATATTTTGGACTACGGTGGCTATCGTTTTTTCCAATCTTCTTTTGACCAAGATGAACTGGGCACGTGGTTGAGTGTGAATCACGATTGGTGGGGAACTTGGGTGTCTTATTTGGGGTATGCGATTTTGACGATTGGGATGTTTATGACCTTTTTTGATAAAAAAAGTCGCTTCCAGCAACTGGCGCGCAATATCAAAAAATTGCAGCACTCCCGTAATCAAGTTGCTACTTTGCTGATCGGTTTTTTCATCTGGAACGCGCCTACCGTTGCGGCGGAAGCTGTCCCTTTACGAGATATAAACGCGATAGATGCGACGCATGCAGCATCCTTTGGCTATTTGATCATGCAAGATCATCGCGGTCGGATGAAGCCCATGGATACCTACGCCAGCGAAATTTTGCGAAAGCTATCCCGTAAGGAAAGCCTGCATGGATTAACGCCAGAACAAGTCATCCTAGGCATGGCAACCCAACCCAAGAAATGGTATCAAATTCCGCTTATCAAAACGGGAAAACACAAAAAAACCATAGCTATTCTCCCTACGCCGATTAATGGTAACTTACTGACTTACAGTGACTTCTTTGCTAAAGACGGTAGTTATAAACTTCGCGAACACGTCCGTGGTGCTTACAATATGCCGAAAAAGGATCGCGGCGTTTTTGAAAAGGAAATGATGAAGCTAGATGAAAAAATCAACATTTGCAGCATGGTTTTTTCGGGTAATTTTATGAAATTATTCCCCGTCGTCAACGATCCCAATAATACTTGGACAGCACCCAACGAAAGTGAACATCACCAGACCAGTCCCGAAAATGCGGCTTTTGCTAATAAGTTTTATGCGGCATATATTCCTACGCTCGAAAAGGCTTTGGTCGATCACGATTGGAATTTAGCTAACCGCTTAGTCGGTGAATTAGGTGATTATCAACACGAATATGGCGGTGAAGTGATGCCTTCAAAAATGCAGCGCGATGCGGAAATTTTACTCAACCGCTTAGATGTATTTGGTCGCTTGGCAAAGGGCTATGGTTTACTGAGTTTAGCTTTTTTAGGCTTACTTTTTACGAGTGTTTTCAAACCCCATTTACCCGTCACTAAAGTCGGGAAGGGTATGTATTGGCTCTTTGTCGGAGCCGTATTATTTCACCTTTTAGGTTTAGGATTACGGTGGTATGTATCCGAAAGAGCGCCTTGGAGTAACGGCTACGAATCCATGATTTATATTGGCTGTACGACAGTTTTAGCAGGTCTGTTTTTTGGTCGAAAATCATTGGGCGGATTAGCGGCGACAAATTTATTAGCCGCCACCATATTATTTGTGGCAGGTTTGAGTTGGCTCGATCCTGAAATCACGCCTTTAGTCCCCGTTTTAAAATCGTATTGGTTGACCATTCACGTGTCGCTAGAGGCAGGTAGTTATGGCTTTTTGATGCTGGGCGCAATCATTGGCGTACTCAATTTATTATTGATGATTTTTCGTACGAAAAAGAATGACGCTAACGTCACGCGCATCATCAACGAAATGACGCAGATTAGCGAAATGACGCTACTCGGCGGCTTGTTTATGATCAGTGTAGGTACTTACTTAGGTGGCGTTTGGGCAAACGAATCATGGGGACGTTATTGGGGATGGGATGCGAAAGAAACGTGGGCGTTGGTGACAATTTTGGTCTATTCTTTCATTTTACACATGCGTTTTATTCCCGGATTTCGTGGGCCGTATGCGTTTAATGTCGCTTCGTTGTTCGGCTGGGCGTCAGTGATTATGACTTACTTTGGTGTGAATTATTACTTATCAGGTTTACACTCTTACGCGGCGGGCGATCCAGTGCCGATTCCAACTTTTGTGTATTATGCGGTAGCGATTTTGACGGGACTGGGGCTGCTAGCAGGCTGGAGAAATCGGAAGTTTAGTTAAGATGAGAAAAAAGAGAAGAGGGAGGAGAGATACCATGTGCATCTCTCCTCCCTCCTCTCTTTTCCCTGTTCCTTCTTTTTAATACAAATTCACGCGCAAATCTAAGCCCATCATTCTTGGTGGATTAACCGAAACCAATTCACCAAAGAAGAAAGACCAAGCGTGTTGATTATAAATTTCTTCGGTAATGTTACGTGCCCATAAGGAGATAGAGTAGCGATTTTTCTTATTAGAAATAGATAAACGACCGTTTAAAATACCAGTAGGTTGGCGTGCTAGTCGCTCCGAGTTGTAAATGTCGTTATACGTTTTTCCAGTAAAGTTATAATCAAAACGTAATCTAGCTTCTAAATCATTTCCGATAGGAAAATTGAATTCTTGAGCAAATTTGAACGTAGCATTTGGTGCTTTATAGGCTTTATTACGACTCAAATTTTCTACCTCTCTGGTAAATGGATCGAAAAATTCAAAGTTGAAATATTCGATATTCAATGCTCCGACTGCCATTTCTGAACGCAAAAACTTATTCCATATCGCAGTAAACTCTGCTTCCGCACCTTGACCCGCTACTGCTTCCGCATTGGCAACATAAATTCCTGTTCCCGCTGCTACTACTTCCTGTTTATTTTTAAAATCAGTAACGAAAGCAGCGATATTTGCTTGAAAACGATTGCCTTGTTGATATTTTAAACCAACTTCGTAATTGTTGACAAATTCAGGTTCGTACAAGAAGGTCGCTTCTTCTGGATCAGTCGCTGGAGTGAGTGCGATATTGAAACCTGCGCCTTTAAAACCACGCGAAAAATTTGCGTACAACAACATATTGTCTGTGGTTTTTAAATCAATTCCAATGTTTCCTGAAAATGCGGTGTATGAAGTAGAACGCTGATAAGGATTGCCTACTTCGCCGATATTGGATGCGACTACTGGATTCAGGATTCCAAAATCACTGTCAGTAGTTTGTACGAAGTTGATGCTTTTTTCTTCATAAGTATAACGCAACCCTCCATTTAATCGCACTCGTTCGGTAAATTCTAACGAGCCACTCATAAATCCTGCTACATTCGTACTCAGCATATCACTAAAAATATCAGCTCTCTCGCGATAGTTTGGTATATTAAGAATATTAGGATTTTGCAAAATTGCCGCCCAAGCGGGCAGTGCATCTTCTGAGGAAGTCAGGGCTAAATTATTAATAATCTTATCGCGTAGAAAAAATAAACCTCCTACATAGAATAACTTTCGTCCTTCACGTGGAGTAGAAATACGAACTTCCTGCGTAAAGGATTGTACATCGTTTTCGCGTAAGTAACTTGCTGCTAGATTGGAAGTTGCATCCAGATCTCGATCGTACAAAAAGTAATTCTGATTATAGGCAGAAACGGAAGTGATGGTATGTACGCTATCAGGTAATTGCCATTCTATTTTAGCAGAAACACTCTTATCATTTCGGTCAAAATTCACGGTATCATCGCTTTGAAATATTTCTCGATCCGTGGGATCTGTTTCTCTTTCATCGACGGTAAGTAGATCAATCTCTCCAAAAGGAGTTAGGGGTGTTTGATAATCAATCGTAAAATCGGTCTTGGTATCTTGCGAGTAAGATCCGCGTAGCGTTATTTTTAAAGGAGCAACGGGTTGATACAACAACGAAATTCGTCCACCGTAAAAGTTGATACCGTTTTCATCGGCAATTTCGGGATTGTTTTCTTTCATCCAACCATTTCGTCTTTTATAAGCTCCCGCAACCCGCACGGCAAGTTTATTTTCAACTAATTCGAAATTAGCTTTAGCGCGTGTTTGTAATAAATTAAAATTACCACCGCTCAACTCCACTGAGCCAAAATTGGCAAATTTTGGTTCTTCCGAAATAATATGCAAGAGTCCACCGATGGTATTTTTCCCAAATAATGTTCCTTGTGGACCACGCAATACTTCAATGCGATTAATATCCATTAGAACGCTATTAAAGTTAAAAGAACGCGATTGGAAAACATCATCAATATACAATCCAACGGCATTCTCAATTCCTGGATTAGTAATATTAGTGGCTAAACCGCGTAATGAAATGACGGGTTGTCCTGGCACGAAGGCATCAAAAACGAGGTTAGGAATGGCTTCTACTGCTTGTTGAGTGTTGGAAACGGTTCGTGCTTCCAAGTTTCGGGCATTGATTGCCGATATTGCGATGGGAACGTCTTGGAGGTTTTCTTCTACTTTGTTAGCCGTCACTGTTACATCTTGTAAGGCAACTGGGTCGATGTACATTTCGAAGTTTCGAACTAGCGTTTCACCAATATCAATAGGCAAAATCTCCACTACTTGTTTTACTTGTTTAAAACCTAAGTAATTGACAGTCAGGATAATAACATCACCATTCTCTTCTGTAGGAATGAGCAATTCATACTTGCCATCAACATCAGAAGTAGTCAATATTTCTTGACGTTTATCACCCACAACAGCACCAATAATTGGAGAGTTATTTGTTGCATCGGTCACTTTACCACGAATGATAACTTGGGAAAAAAGGTCGTTTTGAAAAATAAAAGTTAGTAGTATCAGTAATAATAATCTCATTCAATAATGTTTGAAATCTGAAAAAATAGTAAGAGAAATGGGGTGCGAAGAAAATGACATAAGGAAATAGCAGCGTAGGTTTTAAATAGAAAGAACTTCCAGATACGTATAAGGAATTAAGTAATAAGACAGGGTTTAATCATTTGACAGTTTACTTGTTTCGCTGAACTAATATATTCATTATCAACGACTTATATAAACAGTTTGATTAATCTATTTTACTACTTATTTGTATGGGAAACCAACTATTCGCTACAGAATTATATGCCGTTCTGCGTAATTTTTAGTGTTTCAAAAAGTCATAAAGGTGGAAGAAATGGTTAGGGAGCGAGGAAGTACAAGAGGGATGCTAGATTTTTAATGTAGGTACAATGTCGAGGGACAAAATTAATATTATTTTGCTAAATATATCAGTAGTTTAATTAAAAATTTAATACTAAATCTAGCTTAAAACCTTACCTTTGACAGTAGGTAGCTTAATATTAGTAGATTGACAAAACTTGTACCAATAGTTAACGGAATAAATTTGAGAACAAGTCTATTAATATTTCTTTTTAAGTAATTATTCTGGCATACCTCACTCTTTCCCACCAGCCGATTTATCCAAAAATTTATCTATATTTTCAGATAACCTCTAAATACTCCTATCAACGTTGTAAGCTCTATTCTTATGAAGTACCGTTACTTGGTTATCCACATCTTGACCATTTTACTATTTTTTGTTTTTCCAAATCAGTCCTCGGCACAACTAAACGTAACGCTAGAGGTTGAAAATCCACTTTGTGGTGGTTTCCCAACGGGTCAAATAACGGCTACGCCCAGCGGAGGTACCAGTCCTTATTTTTATCGTTGGAACACAGGCGCGGTAAGTTCCTTTATTGAAAATCTTGAATCTAATATCTATACCGTTACGGTGACCGATAATGGTGGGCAACAGATCGTTAAAAGCGCCAATGTGGTAGAACCTCCAGAGTTGATTAGCAATATTCAACGTTCATCTTGTGAGGGAGATAGCAATTTGAAAGCAGTCGTAACTGGTGGCGCTCCTCCTTATCTTTATCAATGGAGTACGGGCGAAACTACTCCCGTAATCATCAATCCAACACCTAGAGAGTACTGCTTGACGATCACTGATGCGCGGACATGTATTGATATTCGTTGTATTACCTATACGACTACGCCGCTTTCTGTAACGGTTACTAATGGCGCTGTCGCGAATTGTGGTGACTCCGCAACGGGCTCGGCGCAGGCGGTCATTAGTGGTGGGAGTTCTCCATATACTTATTATTGGAATACAGGTGCAACTTCCCAAAGTTTAAACGAGATTCCACCGGGCGTTTATGCCGTCACGCTCACCGATGCGACTGGCTGTATAGCCAATGATAGCGGTCTGATTACGCCGCTAGCAGGGGAGGGGTTTAGTTTAAACTTAACCCTTAATCAGCCGAATTGTCAAAATAATAATGATGGTAGTCTAACTGCTGAGGTAAGTGGTGGTATTGCTCCTTTTACTTATCAATGGAGCAACGGTGCATCTACCGCTACGATTAATAATTTAGCCGTAGGTGATTATACCGTAACGGTAACGGCTGCTAATGGATGTCAACAGATTGAAAGTTTAGCGATTGATGCAGGCTCTAATTTATCTGTGAACGTAACTACCATTAATGAAAGTTGTGCAGGCGGTAGCGATGGTAGTATCACCGCAATTGCAACTAATGGACAATCACCTTACCAATATCAGTGGAGTACAGGCGCAACAACTCCAACGATTACTAATTTAACGGCTGGCAGCTATCGAGTGACCGTGACTGATGCGCGTGGGTGTGCCGTAACGCGTATTTCGTCAGTATTACCTGCAACTGCATTTCGTGCAAATATCAGCAGTAATTCACCAGCAGCTTGTGGTAATCAAAATACGGGTAGCCTCACGGCAATGCCAACTGGCGGTACTTCGCCTTACGCCATTATGTGGAGTACTGGTGCTACTACGGCTACTATTGATAGTTTGATGGCGGGAACTTATGAGTTGACTGTTACCGATGTGCGCGGTTGCATGGCGTTTACTTCTGCTACAATTGAAAGCGTGTCAGTAATGACGGTGGATATTGAAACGACTGGATTCGTTTGTGCCAATGATAGCAATGGAGTAGCAACAGCAGTCGTAACTGGAGGAACTGCGCCTTTTACTTACTTGTGGAGTAACGACGCGACTACGGTAAGTAATGATAGCTTTCCAGCAGGAATATTTGGCGTTACGGTAACGGATAGTAATGGTTGTAGTGCTACTGATAATGACGTTTTTGTTAACGCGGCTTCTTTTGAAATTCTAACTGAGATCAACCAACCTTCCTGCAATGGAGATACCAATGGAGGAATTGTTGTTCGTATTCCTAATGGCGCTGCACCATTTCAAATTAATTCATTCGATATTGTTACTGGAACAGGAGCAAGTGCAGGACAAGTTATTGAAAATGAACCATTTGCCGTTAATGATTTACCCGCAGCAACGTACAAAATTACAGTCACCGATGCTGCTGGCTGTATGCAAATTGATACTGCCACGATCATGGAACCCGCTTTTTTTAGTGTAACTACGGCTACTACGCCTACTTCCTGTCTGGAAGAAAATGGGACTGCCACGGCGTTTCCAAATGGCGGCACAGCACCCTATACTTTTGAGTGGGAAGATGGTCAAACGGGGATGACGGCATTTAATCTTAGTTCGTTGATGTACCTTGTATCAGTAACGGATGCTAATGGTTGTCAAGTCGTAGCTAATGCTACGGTAAATGAACCTATGGAGTTAGCTATAAATATTGATGCGACGGAAGAGTTATGTGCTGGTATTAATATCGGCAATGCGACTGCTACAGTAAATAATGGCACTGCGCCTTTTACTTATCAATGGGATACGGGCGCGACTACGAATTCAATCAATAATTTATCGGCAGGAACATATTGTGTTACCATAACGGATGCAGTTGGCTGTAGTAATGTTCGCTGCGCAATTATTGGTTTAGCGATGCCGCCAATTGTTACTATTCAAGGTGATAATGTGGTTTGCGCGGGTGAGAATACAGCTCGTCTATTTGCTGTAGTTTCCAATAGTGAAGAAGATAACTTACTTTTTCGTTGGAATACGGGGGCGTCTGAACCGAGTATTGTCAATGTCGGAGCGGGGATGTATCGTGTAACGGTTTCGGAGGCGAGTGGCTGTAGTTCGACCGCTACATTTAATGTGCTTTCGACTCCTGATTTAGCCATTGAAGTGACTGATATTCAGGATGTTAGTTGTGATAGTCTTGCTGATGGTACAGCGATTGCTACTGGGATTGGCGGTTTGCCACCTTATCAATATTTATGGAGCGATGGTCAAACGGAGGCGACAGGTAGTAATTTTTCGGAAGGAGATTATAGCGTTACAGTGGCGGATGCCAACGGATGTACTGCGAGCACAGGAGTAACAATTGGATTAGCAGCAAGTAGTATTGTAATTGACGCTTCGGTTCGGGCGACTAACTGTGGAGGAGCGGAGAGCGGTTCAATTATCGTATTGGCAACGGGCGGATTATTTCCCTATACCTTTTCGTTTAGTACGGGTTTTTCGGAAACGGAAACCATCCCAAATTCAGGTTCACAAATTACAGATTTAGCCGTAGGAGAATATCAACTCACCGTTACGGATGCCAATGGCTGTACTGCCTTTGCTGACTATTCCGTTAATAGCGCGGCGGCAATTGAGTTAATTATTTTCGCTGATGATGAAACTTGTGCAGGTACGATGGATGGTCGGATTGAGGTAAATGCTAGTGGGGGAGTGCCACCTTATCGTTATGAATGGAGCAATGGAGCGACCACGGCTACCCAAACAAATCTGGCAGCGGGCAGCTATAGCGTTACGGTAATTGATGATAATTTTTGTAATGAACGTGCTACCGTTTCAGTGAATAGCGCAGGCGGGTTACAACTAACACTGACTAGTTCCCCCACTTGTCAAAATGAAAATACGGGAACGGCTACGGTTACGCCGAATCAAGGGGAAGCCCCTTTTTCATATCTCTGGAGCGATGGACAAACTACGACAACGGCACAATATCTTCCCGCAGGGAATATAATAGTAACGGTTACGGATGCACGTGCTTGTATGGAAGTTGGAAATATCGAAATAGAAACCAATCTTGACTGTCTCAGCGACCATGAAGATGAACTCGTTCGACTATATCCTAATCCCGTGCTTGATGAAATTCACGTAGAAATTATTGAAAACTTGGGTCAACAAGTGGAAGTGGAACTATTAAGTATGAATGGTGAGCAGCTACAGTTTTATGCGTTACCTACGGATGCGACAGATGTTTTACTACCTGTACGTAGTTTACCGAAAGGTATTTATATGGTAAAAATTAATTATGTAAATGAAGGAGAACGGCTGATGAAAGTTATTAAATATTAACTAATTCAACTTCTACTTAAAACTGTACGCCCAATCCCATTGCGCCCCAATGCGTAATCCCACTCGGACGTAAAAAAGGCGTATAAGCAATCCGAAACTGGAAGCGTTTACCAGGAGGTTGCATCCGCAGTCCCAAGCGCATAATCCATTCTTCCATCCGTAAACCACCTTTACCAGAAGCATCACCAAAAAGCGGCATGTGACTCCGAATCATGCGTCCTGCACCAATTTCTAAAAATTCGCCATTCCCAAGTGGTTTTAACTGGCTAATCGTAATCGGAATCCAGAGCGGCGTAGCATCCGAATTGGTACCGTAATAAGCAAAGCCGATTTGTCCCGTGGTGCGGAAGAAATCGTTGGCAACAAAGACGCGTTCGTAGCTCAGCGTATAGCCGAAACCGTGACCGAGCATTTCTAAGTTAATGGAATTTTTGTAAACTTTATTTGACTGATTATCAGATGATTGTGCGTGGGCAGCGTTGAGCGTAAACAAAAAGAATAGCATTGCTACGCAGCGGTAGCAATAAGTGTAGCGTGTCATAATGTGTGGGTTGGATTATAATTATCCCGCTTGAATAGTTGGTAGTTTTTGAGTTGGTAGTTTTTAGTTGCAAATCACTCATAATGCGTGATTTGTATTACTAACAAATTTCAAAAATCGTATCAATACGTCAACTTGTTTATTAAAAACGGGGGTAAAAATATATTATCAATTTACATTATACAATTACCTTTCCAAAGCATTATACTTGAAGAAAAAAAATAATATTTATGTTTTTGAAGAGGACAGATCGCTTTGCTGACAGAAGACAGACCACTTCGTTGTCAGACTAGTCTTGTAGATGAATTAACCTTGAAATGAAAGGATTATTTTTCAATTCTCAATTCTCAATTCTCAATTAAGCGTGTACAAAGTTTTGAAGATGAATCAATTTTTGACGCAGATAGACACAGATTTTTATGATTCAAGTAGGTCTAATGTCGCTCACAACCTACTTA
>JBGCES010001047.1:0-2944 GCA_045106545.1 Saprospiraceae bacterium | reverse complement strand
TGATCGGACATTGTGTATTGACGATAACGGGCGAAGAGCCGTTGCTACCAGCATTATTAATTGTTAAATCGAAGGTGAAAGTATCATCACTTGGATCGCTCGGCGTATTGGCATCATCACATAAGATATTAGTGACTAAGGCTTCAATTTGACAATTATTGTTTCCATCACCTTCAATTGTAAGCGTGGTAAGCGCGGTATTATTTGCTTCGTTAGATTCGGATATTTCATCGTCGCTGTCCGTTTGTACAATTAAAAAGTAATTCCCTTCAGCCGTATTATTGGGGACAGTAATTGCGCCTGGTACATCCGAAATTGTTCCCACTGGCGTATTGCCCGTTGGAATAACTCCGACCTCTACATCATTGTTACTCAATTGATTATCGGTAGAAAGGAAGGCTGTAATGGTGTAACTTCCACTCGCGGTCACATCACCTAAATTCTGCACATCTACGACATAATCTACCACATCGCCTGCTCTAATCAGCCCATCGGTCGGAATATTCAAATTGGCTAAAGCCAAATCGGGTAATAGCTCGATGTCAGTTGGATTTAAAATCAATTGCGCTTCGTCATCTTCACTAATGGTACAAGTCGAAAGATTACCTGGGGTGGAATCTCCATCCGTTTCATTCATACTTTCTATCTCTCCCAAAACAATGCGTTCTTCGGTAGTTAAGGTGAAAATATTGATCGTTAAGGTCGCCGACTCACCTGCTGCTAAATTAGGTATCGTCCAAATCTGGGAAGTATTGGTAAAACTACCTGCTGAGGCAGTGGGCGCAGGTGAGCTAAATACTAAACCATTGGTTTGAAAAAAGGCAAAACCATTTTGGAAATTTCCTGATTCGACCCCACATACGCCAACTCTAACTTTGATATTGGAAGCGGATTCCATACTCGTATTTTCAACGGTATAAGTCAAAGGAATCGTATTGTAAATAGCAGGATTAGCATTTGGCGTGCTGACGGATAATTCTAAATCAACGTCGAGACCGCCCGTATTATCACAATTATCTAATATTTCCTGTACGGAACTACAATTCATTCCATTTTGAGAAATGTCAATTCTGCCCGTTACGTCATTATTATTTAAAATAGGAAAAAGGGCGCAGCAATCCGTTAGTAATGGATGAACCGTCAAGGTTAAATCCTCTACTACTGATAAACTATTCAAGGCAGCAATATTGGCTAAAGCTGGATTATTGGCAATTGTTAACTCACCCACAGTTTGCAACACACCTAATCCATTGAGATCTCCTAAATTACTGCCAATGATTTGCAAAACTTCATTCACATTAGAAAGGCTACTAAATTGAACAGCATTAAGTTGGGGATTAGAAATAAGCAAAAGCGTTCGTAAAGACGATACATTACTGAATGCCGATAAATTTTCCAAATTTGGATTATCCGTTATAATTATCGTATTAATATTCGTCAAACTAGCTAACGGACTTAGCGTAGTTAATAATTCATTATTTACTACATTGAGTACGCCCGCCTGTGTCACATTTTCTAAACCCTCAATACTGGTCAATCGATCATTATTAATAATCGAAAGTACCTCCGTTGCTTGAGTTAGATTAACTAAATTAGAAACGTTTGTTAAAAAAGCATTATCAGAAATACCTAGACCAGCTACTTGTTGTAAACTACCTAGACCGCTTAAATTATTAAGATTGGTATTTCGAATATTTAATTGACCAGTTACACGGGTTAACTCACCTAAACTTGATAAGGATCTAATATTAACGCCTTCAATCGTCAAATTACCATCAAACACGTCACATGGTCCAAACGCATCTACCTGCGCCTGAGTAGTCAACCTCACATCGCCACTACAAATAGGCGCTGTAGTGCCACAATCTGCTTCAAATTCAAAGAATTGACTTGTAAAACTAGTCCCAATGTTTTCTAATTCATCCCCAAATTCATTTAATGACAAGCGAATAAATACGCCGTTGGAATTGACATTATCATAGCGGAATGGACGAGTTAAGGTGACGGATTCGCCAGGTGCTAAGTCTTGATTGATAGTCCATTCGACAACTTCCTGTCCTGTCTCAAAAGTAAAAATGGATAAACCGGGTAAGGAAGTATCTACTTGGTCGGGTTGACCGATACGTAGAACGAAAGGACCAGCTACTGTTTCCAAGCCATTGTTACGTAATATTGCGTCCGTTTGAATAATATCATCATCACCGTAGCATTCTGAGTTATTAGTAAATCCAACGGATAGGTCAACATCAGGAAAATCAAAACGTAATCTATATTCATTTTTACAAATATTCCACCATTGGCTATCTTCGGCTCGTCCTGCTGCATTTGCATTCGCTACTAATGCCGAAGGGCTGAGTGTAAAGATGGGACTAAAAGTAAAATTGATTGGATCATTTACCGTCAATGTGATGGTCAATTCTTTTGATTCATTGGGTGCAAAAGTAGGAAGCGAACCCAAAGAAGTTATCGGACGACGTTCTAGTAATATGCCATTTTCATCATAAATGAAATTATAAAAAGCGATAGTAGAAGCAGCTAAAGATTGATTACTAAAATTGGTAAAAGTACCCGTTAGGGAAAACGTCTCACCGGGCGCTACGCCTTGGTTGATTGGCGTGAAATCTAAGGAAAAGTCCAGCGGACAAACTTCCGAGCCATCGTCTCTCGTAAAAGTCAAAGACGCTTGATCGTTCAAATCATTAAGATCCGTCGTGCTACGACTCGTATAAATCACATCAATTACCTCGGTATCCGAATCGGGCGTATCCTGACGGAAAAATTCGTAGGTGACTTGTGCTGTTGCCGATTCACCAGGCGCTAATTCTGCGACTGACCATTCTCTACGACTTGGGAAACCACCGTTCTGCGGGAGTAAAAAACCTTTAGAGAAGGTTGGTGTACCCAAAATAAATCCAAAAGGCGCTTCCGCATTGACTAAAAAGGT
>JBGCES010001046.1:0-3724 GCA_045106545.1 Saprospiraceae bacterium | reverse complement strand
TTACACACGATATAAGCAAATTGATCCTGACCGCAATATTGAGCGTCAGACTGATAGAGTAGGGTAGTATCTGTTGTTTGCGTTAAGTTACCAACTTCGGGTGCATTAGCCGAGTAGAGACTACGCAATGCTGAAAAAAGTGAATCATTGAGTAGAACAGAAACTTCAAATTCTTCTCCTGGATCAATCCGAATCGTATCGGTAAATGCGATAGGGTAGGGGAGTTCATCTACTGGACAATCAGGATTGGTAAGGATGATATTGTTTAATTGCGTTTCACAACCATTAGCATCCCAAACCGAAACATCGTAAGTACCGACTGCCAAATTTTCTGCCTGCTCCGTAGTAGAAACATCAGGTGTCCATTGAATCGCGTAGCCTTCGCCACTTGGACTTGGGTCGTCAATAGTAAGTGCAATAGAGCCGTTATTTTCTTGACAATCAGGCATTTGTGTGCTAAAACCTAATTCGATAGGCTCTGGCTCTGTAATGGTAATTGAAGTTGTTACTTCATTTTCGTTGGCATCAATTACGGTTACCTCATAAGTACCTGCCGCTAATTGATCGACAGAAACAGTAGTTGCCCCTGTACTCCATTCATAGCGATAACCTTGTGCTCCACCAGCAGGACTTGCTGTGGCAGAACCGTTATTCTGACCATGACAGTTCACGTCAATTTGCATAACTTCTACGGTTAAAGCATCACCTTCTCCTCCTTCACCGCCGCCATCATCTTCTTCGCCGAAAGTAACTGCTTCCGCTTGTAAACAAAGCGGTGTATCACTATCACCAGAACCAGCCACGGTAATTTGATTACTTACATTCGCATTTTGCGAATTGGGTGGAAAAAATTCGTCGTTGGCATTATCCATCAGCGTAATTTCTCCATTAGTATCCGTCATTTCATTAGTAAATCTAAACAATGCCACTTTTTCATTTGCCATAAAAGGAATCGCCATTGTACCGATACTACCTAAACCAATCGCGATATAATCGTAATCAGGTGCTTCTGAAGGAGCTGCATAAGTCGCATTCAAGGTAAAAGACGCACCATCAATAAGATTCTGAATAGGTCCCATCTGGAATTTACCAGTTGATACCTTGATCGTCACTTGTGCAGTACTGACAATATTTAGTGGGAATTGATAGGTGACATCTGGTAGCATATTAAGTTGAAAACTACCATCAGTTAGCTGTTCTAACTCAAAACGGATGTCACAGTTTTCATTTTCACCACCACCTTCTCCGCCGCCGTCTTCATCACACGTAACGGTAACGGTGCTGTAAGGCGTATCGCAATTATTAGTCGCGTTGCGAATCCATAATTTGTATTCTCCTGTGCCCAAATTTTCAAAAAGAGAGCTACTTTGGAAGGTTAAACCATCATCAATACTATATTCTAATTCGGCATTATTTTCAGTCGTTGCGTTGATTTGAATGCTACCATCTGTTGCGTCGCAAGCGGAAGCAGGTGTATTGTCAATACCACTGATAGCCGCAGCTAGTGGCGCATCCAGCGTTAAATTACCACCTTCTATTTCACAAATAGCGGCTGCATCGCGAATAGCAATATCGAATTCTGTACCGGCTACTAATCCTTCGTAAGTGTAAGTACCATCACTATCGGGGTCATTTTCCCAACTATCACCGCCGTTGATGGTATATTGAATCGCAATTCCAGTAGTAGAAGCCTCAATGGTGATTGTACCATCAGCAGCGCCACAACGAGTGGGTGCGGTAGAAGTGATTTCATCTAAAGTGATGTTACATTCATCGCCACCACCTTCACCGCCGCCTTCCTCTTCTTCTTCACAATCAACGGTAATCGTGCTATAAGGAGTGTCACAATTATTAGTTGCGTTACGAATCCATAATTTATATTGTCCAGTGCCCAAATTTTCAAAAAGGGAGCTACTTTGGAAGGTCAGAGCGTCATCAATACTGTATTCTAGCTCCGCATTATTCTCAGTGGTGGCGTTGATTTGGATGCTACCATCCATTGCGCTACAAGCGGAAGCGGGCGTATTGTCGATACCGCTGATAGCTGCTGCCAAGGGCGCGTCTAAGGTTAGCGGATCACTTTCTATTTCACAAATAGCAGCTGCATCGCGAATGGCAATATCGAATTCTGTACCTGCTACCAACCCTTCGTAGGTATAGGTACCATCGTTATCAGGGTCATTTTCCCAGCTGTCGCCGCCGTTGATAGTATATTGAATAGGAATACTTGTAGTAGAAGCTTGAATCGTAATCGTACCGTCAGCAGCGCCACAACGGGTGGGTGCGGTAGAAGTGATTTCGTCTAAAGTGATGCTACATTCGTCACCACCGCCTTCACCACCGCCTTCATTTTCTCCACCACAATTTGCGCCGCCAGTTTCATAGTTGCCCTGATAGGAATTTGAACCTGGTCCACCACCAAAAAGACCTAAATAATTCCCAACGTTAAGCGTCCGAGAGTTAGGTGGCATAAAGGGATCAGTATCATGATTAATCAATTCTACCGCCCCAACGCAGTCCCCACCATTTTCGAAGGTAAAAAGGACTACTTCTTCACCATTATTGATCGGTAAATTGTTAACGGGAGTCTGTAAAGTAAAAGAAACGTAGGATTGATTAGGGTTTTCTGTAGGTCCTACAGAAATAGGAGTTGGTGTCCACAGTCCATAATTGTATTGTGTATTGGTAATTGAAAAATTACCATTTGGAAAAGTCAAAGTGACCTGCGCAGAAATGAGCGTACTTTGGGGAGGTCCCCAATCTACCTCGGGTAGAATGACAATTTCATAAGTTTTCTCATCAGCCGCCAAAGCGACTTTCATTTCTACCTGCGCAGAGCAGATATTACTAAAAATAACAATACAATACCACGTGAGAAGTATAATGCGTACCAGTGCTTGCATAGCAAAGTGTTTTTAAAATAGAGAAGGGGAGGTGGGCTAATTATAAAATGGAAGGGGGGAAGTAGGATAGTGAATATCAGTATTAGTTAGGTACAAAAAAGAAGCCAAATCAAAAACGTCAAGTATTCATATTGTTTTTATTTGAAAATGTTTCATTTAGATCGTCACAAATACATTTATTTCTATTTTTCTATTGACTTGGTACGAAGTTTGGTATCTATATAGTGTTAATCTGCTCTAATAAAGAGTACTCCCCTAAAATTGTATTTCTCCCACTTTTTTCCTTAGTTCTTTTCTCCCTTCTTATATTTTTTTTCGAATTAACTGTATTATCTAAATTTTCAAGCGTCTGGTGAAACAGCTCACCTTCTTATCCTCCTAAAGATTCCCTCTCTTTAAGAATGTTCAGTGACCTAGTTACACAGCGAACAAACACAAACAAAACACATAGTGAAATTTCTACCAAACACCAAGCTTAAAAAGTTTTTTCTGTTAAGCGGTCTTCTCTTAGTGAATGGACTACTCTTCGCAAAGACAACTTCTGAGATGAGTTTTGTAGATAAGCTGTTTCAAGTTTATCAAAGCAACTTATCAACTCAATTACAAGAAGCAAGCGGAGTATTCTTTCTTCCTTTAAATGCTGAATATGCCACTAGTGCGACTGGGGCGGTACGAAATGGCGCTGCTGCCAACGCGACTGGTGCGCCCGACGGAGTGACAACCGAAGTGGGTTCTAGTTCAGATTATTTAGTACTGACCTTAGCAAATGAAATCTCTGCGGGTACAGAATATACTATATATATATCTGGTCGGGGAGGTAG
>JBGCES010001045.1:0-3110 GCA_045106545.1 Saprospiraceae bacterium | reverse complement strand
ATCGCTGAGCGATCCAAGTTTTGGTCGGAAAGTAGTATTATTTTTAGGGAGTAATATTGGAAATTTCGAACCCGCTGATGCCGAGCGATTTCTAGCTGCGCTGGCAGATAAATTGAATCCTAACGATCTGCTTTTGGTTGGGGTTGATTTAAAAAAAGATCCACAGACCATTTTAGATGCTTATAACGATGCAGCGGGTATCACGGAGGCATTTAATTTGAATCTGCTAACTAGAATCAATCGAGAATTGGGTGGAAATTTTGTGGTTGAAAATTTCAAACATTGGGAAACCTATAACCCACTGACGGGCGCGACGCGTAGCCATATCATTTCTAAAAAAGACCAGCAGGTTAGTATTGAAGCCCTTGGTGCTACTTATCAGTTTGCGGCTTGGGAAGCGATTGATGTAGAATTATCGCAAAAATACAACCTTGTAGAATTGGAAAAACTCGCCGAACAAACTGGCTTTCAAGTGGCGTGTCATTTTACGGATGCGCGGACGTATTTTGTGGACTCGTTATGGCGCAAAGTGTGATAGCGTTTTAAACTAAGCCACGCCGAAATAATTAATTAAACGATTTAGAAATGAGTATTTTTTGTACTATTTGAAAAATATAGAAAAAATGGTCAATTCTAAATCTTAAGTGTTTAATTAATTATTTCGGCAATACTAAATAAGCTTTAAAGTATTTAACACGATACTTGTGCGTTACTTTTAAATCCTAACGCGTCTAAGGAACGACGAAGTAATTAATTCTTCCCTTTGGTCAGGAGAAAAGTTAAACCCCTAAACTCGTTCTGGCGGCTTCTAACTGCGTTGGCAAAAACTAGGCGTAACCCGTTATGCTACGTTTTTTCCGCCTATTTAGAAACCACCTTAACTTCCTTTAACTGCTCATTTAATTATTTCGGCGTTCCTAACATATATTCTATTCACAAATAAATGCTTTAAAATAATGGCTAAACAAAATATTTTTGACGTTATTCTCAATACGATTAGCGAAGTACAAAAGAAGAACCAAGCTAATCCGAGAGTAGAAACTGCGGATCCTAATGTCTTTGACATGATAAAAGGTAAGTTGCAGCAATTGGATCAGAATAGCCGCGAAAAGAGAGCACAAAAAGGGAAGCCAGCAGGTAGTATTTTGGATTTGATTCGGAATGAAATCGAAGGCGCACGTAAGCAGAATCAAGCCGATCCAAATGTAAAAACTGCTCCTCCTTCGGTTTTTGATAATATAATTAAAAAAATCGATCAACGTCCGAAAAGACAAGCAAGTGTAGGCGTTAGAAAAGTTGCCGAAAACTATAACTTAGATATTAGTCAAGTGCCACAAAATGTATTGAGCCAAGTTCAGGTTAAATATATGGAGGATAAAAAGAAATTTGACCACCAATACGCACAGGCGTTGCACGACTTGATTCAACGCTATTAAAAATACAATAGCGTTAAATAAAAAAAGCGGTACAAGAATAGCATTTCTTGTACCGCTTTTTTTGTGTCAACACAGTTTTATATTTGTACAACTAGTTTATTCAATTCACTAATCATTCTTGCGGTTCCACCCCAAACCAAATGCGCTCCTACTTGAAAAGCGGGTAGAGGGAATACCTCTCCGGTTGCCATCACTACTTTTTTCTGTCTTACATTGATGGGATCGATGAGCGCGTTGAGACTAGGTTCTAAAATAAGGTCAACTTCGTTGGGTTGAGGTGTAAAAGTAGGCGGCGATTCTAAGTACGCAACGTAAGGTGTAACAATGGTATTGCTAGGAGGAATGTAAACGGTTGAAAGTGGACCGAGTACTTGTTCATTGCTTACTTGTACGCCAACTTCTTCCATCGCTTCGCGAATAGCGGTTGTTTGCAGATTGGGATCTTGTTCTTCTTTTTTTCCACCTGGAAAAGCTAGTTGACCAGGATGCACTCGACTTTTTGCAGGTCGGACGATGAGTGTCGTATGCCAAATATCTTTTTTTTGGTAGAGCATCGTGAGAACGGCACAGGGGCGTGGTGGACGTTTCTTCATATTTTCCTCCGCAGCTTCTCGCGAACGTAGAATAAATTCCAACATAATCGGATCGAGCCCTTCTTTACGAATATCGTGGTGAGGGAGCGGTTGTTGCAGTAAATCGCGCAGCTGATTGATAAAGGTCATGGACTATTTTAGTTGAGTAATTATAATGGTCTGCGAATATAGAGAAAATGGCTAATTTAGCGCCCTTTCTAATTTTTAGCACCACCAAATGACTTGTGCCACTAAAATTATCGATACATGACTAGACAAGAGAAAGCCAATCACATTGCCATTATCCTCAATGAACTCTATCCAGAAACGCCGATTCCACTTGATCACCAAGATCCATATACCTTACTGGTCGCTGTACTTCTTTCTGCGCAGTGTACTGATAAGCGTGTCAATCAGGTTACTCCTGATTTATTCGAATTTGCTGATAATCCCTTTGAGATGATGCATAAAGAAGCAGAGGATATTAAAACGATTATTCGTCCATGTGGTTTATCTCCGCGCAAGTCTAAAGCCATCAAAGAATTATCTCGGATCATCGTAGAAGAGCATGACGGTGTAGTACCTCAGAGCTTTGAAGCACTGGAAGCCTTACCTGGTGTAGGTCATAAGACTGCTTCAGTTGTAATGTCACAAGCCTTTGGTGTACCTGCTTTTCCAGTTGATACCCATATTCATCGTTTGGCGCATCGTTGGATGTTGAGTAAAGCAAAAAATGTAGAACAGACAGAACGTGACTTGAAAAAAGTTTTTCCACGTGAACACTGGAATAAGCTGCATTTGCAGATCATTTTTTTCGGAAGAGAATATTGCCCAGCTAGGGGACACGATCCTGTTGCTTGCCCGATCTGTAGCAAATATGGCAGACGAACTATGTTTAAATAAAAAACAGTAATAAATATATACGATAAAATAAATTATTTTTAAAATGATTCGATTGACTTGCAAAAGTTGATCGGATTTTTTTTGTTTAAATATTATTTAGGATGCTTTATTAAAGCTTTGAAGTACTGTTTTTTAGTTTTTAGCATGTCACGTTTTTGTGTTCTAGTACACTAGATTTATTTTCTCCAAAAATAGATTG
>JBGCES010001044.1:0-3570 GCA_045106545.1 Saprospiraceae bacterium | reverse complement strand
TGTCTTTGGTCATCGACACTTACCGATTAATTACACGCTAAAAAATGGAACGAGTCGTTATATTAATCTCGGCGACTGGTTACATCATTATTCCTATGCGGTATTTGATGGACAAAAGATGGAAGTGAAGTTTTTTGAAACGGAGGGAGTCATATTTTCTGAACCGAAGATCGCCGACGAATGCTGATTTATTACCTTTGATTAGTTGTGCTATGATTAGATATTTTCTTACTTGCTATTTTACTTTACTGCTGTTGGTCAGCAGTACTTTTGCACAGCAAAAAGATTCTAGTCTTTACCAACTCACCTTTTCTCTCCCTACCGAAGCTGCTTATTTCAATATCGATCAACTTCAGCAAATTTATACCATTTCACCTACCAACCAGTTGAAAAGATATGCTTCAGACGGCACTTTTCAATTTGAGTATAATAATAATACATTGGGAAATCTAACCCGCGTAAGTGTTAGCAATCCATTTAGTTTGTTGCTTTTTTATGGCGATTTTCGGACATTAATTACGCTAGATCGGAATCTTACTGAAAAGAATATTTTTGATTTATATCAATTGGACGTGAATGAAATTAAGGCAGTAGCACAGTCGAGTGACAACAATGTTTGGCTCTACGATGATGTACAATTCAAATTGAAAAAGATCAATCGACAAGGAAGGATACTTATCGAAAGTAACGACTTGAGTTTAACTTTAGGTCGGGCGTTATTTCCTACTTATATTATCGAAAAAGATAATCGGGTATATGTCAACGATCCTGCGGTAGGCATTTTAGTATTTGACATTCTAGGACAATACTTGAAAACGTTGGACGTACGCGGATTAGAGCGATTCCAAATTTATAATCAGCAGTTAATTTACGCGCAGCAAGGTAAGCTGCATAGCTTTCATTTGCAATCCCTACTGGCAACCACTATTCAACTACCACGACCATTGAGCGAGGAAGCTCAATTGTTCATTCAGGAAGGAAAACTATTCTGGTTAGAAAAGGGCGAATTAAAAGTCTATCAATATTAAATCAATTGACAATTGCAGCGAACGGATCGCTGTTGTAACCCAGTTTCTGTAAATCTTGACTGCCCATTAAATTAGTAATGTCAATATTGAGTAATGGATTTTGATGTAAAGTAGAGATTTTTGCACCTGATGGTAATTTAGTCCAGTCTTCCCACGTCCATCCTATACCACCTACTGGAATAATTTTAACCCACATTTTCCAGCTTTTAGGCATCCCTTTTTCGTCCAATATCCACAGATAAGAATCGCCTGGAGTAACGCCGCCTGACATATAACTCACCATCAATGCTTCGCTACCATCGTCCATTTTTATGATGCTTCTTTCTGTGCCTGGGTCAAATGCCTTAGCAGGCGCATTTAACCAAAATGAATCATTGCAAAAATATTCCCACGCCTTACGTACTTTCTCATCATTCTCCACATCGCTTAATTGATTTCCATTTACAAACGCCTGCCCCGTAATTTCATCCAAATCAACCAACGCTTCATTATCATCCCAATTAACCTTTACCAAATTACGTTCCTTGTCCCACATAAATTCATGCATTCCTTTAAATGTCCAGCGCACGTAGCGAGTTGAATCCCACGCTGGTTTATCAATTGCCTGAAGCATCATCCGAGCAAGATCATCCGCCTTTTCGCCCGTTTCACCGATCGGCTTAGACTCGTTTGCGATGAGACCGATGATTAAAAAAATAGCGATGATTGAACCGATGATGATTCCGAGCCATTTAAGAATTTTTATCATGATGTATGTGTCAGTACTTGTGGACTTAGCGTTGTGATAATTTATTACCGTACACTAAGGATAAATAGAAGATTCGTTTTAACAAATGTAATACTTTCCAATTATTCTCTGAGTAAATCGTGCGAATTTTCGCTTTATTCTATTGTAAACGGACTATTCGAGAGGGAAATATCATTTTTGCTCAACAGTTTATATCTTTGCGCTCCTTCCAGATTTGTACTTTCACCAATGTAAATTTGATGTATAATAATAAAAAAGTCATCGTTGTATTGCCTGCTTACAATGCCGCACTGACCCTTGAAAAGACCTATCGCGAAATTCCATTCGACCTAGTAGATGAAGTCATCTTGTGTGATGATGCAAGTAGTGATAATACTTTTGAATTAGCAAAACGCATTGGTATTCAGCACGTTATTTTGCACGAACAAAATAAAGGCTATGGAGGCAATCAAAAATCTTTATACAATAAAGCACTGGAATTAGGTGGAGATATTGTCATCATGTTACATCCTGATTATCAATATACGCCTAAGCTAATTCCCGCTATGGTCAATATCATTGGCGATGATTTATACCCCGTTGTGTTAGGTTCAAGAATATTAGGAAAAGGCGCGTTGCGTGGTGGAATGCCGGTTTATAAATACATTGCTAACCGCTTCTTGACGCTAGTCCAGAATTTGCTCGTAGATTATAAATTATCCGAGTATCATACTGGTTATCGAGCATTTAGTGGTGAGGTATTAAGAGCGATACATTTCAATCGCAATTCAGATGATTTTGTTTTTGATAACGAGATGCTTTCGCAAATTATTTACGCAGACTTTGAAATTGCGGAAGTAACCTGTCCGACTAAGTATTTCGCGGAAGCTTCTTCTATCAATTTCTCCCGAAGTATGAAATATGGATTAGGTGTATTGAGGGTATCCCTCAATCATCGCTTACAAAAACTAGGATTACTAAAATTGAAAATGTACGAGAACGTATAGGAAAGTTGGTTTGAACAAAAACGACTTGTTCAGAAGTGGGTGTGAATTATTAGTGATAACGCAGTTTTACCGAAAGTAGAGCAATAAGTATTCGCATTAGTAAAGAGCATTACGTTTCAGAACGTTACTCGTTACTTGTTAGCCTGTTACTCATTAATAAGAAGCTATTCTTGATCAATGAGATGAATAGCTTTTTTTCCAAAATAAATGGCGGCAAGTACCAGCGTGTATGTGAGCGTTGCTGTCATATCAGCAAATATAGCTATATTTTTAGATAAAAAAATAAGATTTTGTCAGATGGACTGCAAAAATATCAGTCCTATGGCTTGACTCATACTTTTTAGCATGAATAAAAGTGAATTAGGAAAGTTCTTAGACGAGTGTGAAGTGCAGTATAATCAAAGGGAATTCATTGCTAATGACCCAATCTGTATTCCCCACCAATTTAACAAACAGCAGGATATTGAAATCATGGCTTTTTGGGTAGCTATGTTAGCTTGGGGACAAAGAAAAACGATAATTAACAAAGCTAATGAGCTAATTTCTTTAATGGACGGAAAACCACACGAATTTATTGTGTGTCATGAGGAAGAAGATCGAGAAAAGTTTTTAGCGTTTAAACATCGTACCTTTCAGCCTACGGATACGCTCTATTTTTTAGAGTTTTTGCAACAATATTATCGTAAAAATGACTCGCTAGAAAATGCTTTTAGCCGCTTTTTAAACCCAACTGATGAAAATGTAGAACGTGCGCTAGCTGGTTTTCATGATTTGTTCTTCTCTCTGGACGATGCCCCACGGCGTACGC
>JBGCES010001043.1:0-2456 GCA_045106545.1 Saprospiraceae bacterium | reverse complement strand
GGAAGAATAAAATAAAGTGTCATTGAACCAGACCGCACCAAACTCAGAATAAGTCGTATTTACATTTTTATTTAATTGCTCAATTTGTATAACCTCTTGATTATCAAATAATTGCAATGCCCACTGACAATTTTCCATTTCTGTTTTTGCGGATACTAATAATTCTGGATCGGGCTGCGCAGAACGGGCATATTTTTCAAAATTCGCTTTCGCTAAGGCGTACTGCCCTTGCTGCTGTTGTACACTTGCCAACCAAAACGTCGCCGTCGGATAACGCAAGGCTTCCGTTCCGTCTTGTACTTTTTGATAATTAGTTTCTGCAATCGCAAAAGCATTGAATTGCCGCGCGGCTTGTGCGTATTGGAATTGAATATCGGCACGGTCTGCAGCCGTTTTTAGCGCATCTTCGTAGTGCAGCATGGCAGCGTAAAAATCCTGTTTTTCGTAAGCGCGATCGGCGGCACGGAGGTAGGATTTGAGGGATTGGGCTGGGAGATCGGTGACGATCAAGCAAAGAAAAAAAAACAATATGTATCTGGATTGTTGCATGAGATTCTTATTCGGTTTTGATACCTCAAAGTAATAAACAAATATCGTAACTTTTAAAATATTTCATTCCCGTTTAGGACTTATACGAACATTGTCCAAAGTTCTTACGCGCATACTCCCCTCATCAGGTAGAAACACCTGTTTTTCAAAACTAGTATTTATACGCTGTTACCTGCTAATATTTCAGGGGACATTTGTAACGCAAAACAAGAATAAATCAAACAGTTGTGAGCTATGCTTATTAGCAGTTCATACAATTATTCAGGCGGGTTCCGAAAAGCCTATTTCAAACAGAGTAGGAAAGTAAATCATTACAATTATGAGTTTTGACCCTAATTTTTACTATCGGCTAAGTACCATGTTTAGAGGAGAAAAAATGGATTTAGACGTCTTTAATGGTGGCGAATTCAATAACATGCCTCACCTAACCAATGAAGCTAATTTCTCTGGACAATTCTGGTCTATTCAACCTTCTGGTCAAGCTGGTTTTTACCGCTTAAGTACCATGTTTAGAGGACCCGAAATGTGTTTAGATGTATTTAACGGAGGGAAGTTTAACAACATGCTTCACTTAGTACCTAAAGCCAACTTTTCTGGTCAATTTTGGAAAATTGAAGAAACGTCTGATCAACCTGGATTTTTCCGTATGAGTACTATGTTTCGCGGCGATAAAATGGATTTGGATGTTTTTAACGGCGGATCATTCAACAATATGCCACACCTAACAACAGAGGCTAATTTCTCGGGACAATATTGGGCATTTGAAAAAACGAATACAAAAATTTAGGCTAAGAAAACAAGTATTTTCAAAGCGGTGCAGCACATTCTTTTTGTGCTGCATTTTTTTTGGAACAGAAGAATAGGAAGAATTTTGTTTGTTGCATGGAAGGTTTTGTTCAGTTTACTTTCGTTATTTTGGTAACGTTACTTCAAATCTTTCGCCAAACAAATACTATCCTCAATTTTTTTCAGCAAACCATATTTTTCAATTTCGCGGTAGCCATTGCGCAGATAAAGTTGCTGCGCTTCGGGTTGTTTTGCCCCCATAAATAGTACGCACTTTTGACTACCCAATTCCTGCGCCCACTTTTCCAAAGCAATCAATATTTGCTCCCCAATTCTTTGACCTCTTTGCGCGGCAACGACATACATTCTTTTCACTTCCATCGCCTGCTCATCGTAAGCAGCAATTGCTCCACAACCGACGGCTTGCCCGTTTTTATACGCTAAAATGACGTATTGTAAATGGGTAATACTATTGAATTGAGCAAGTGGATGATCGATGCCGTCTCTCGCAGCAAGGTCGGCGTTTAGTTGTTGGACGAGTTGATCGAAATCTGGGTGGTGAGCATTTGTTTTGGTGAGTTGTGTCATAATGGATATCAATCTAAAATGAGCCAGAATGGTTTAGCGGTATTTTTTTGTTTTTACATTTACAGGTTTCTTATTCAACATCAATTCATAAATACCGTATCCCATCACAAAAAGACCAAACCCTAATAAAATATACATTGCCCAATAATTTCTATCAGCCTTTTGATATTTATTAAACTTATTCAAATTAAAATAACTAGTCTGATCGTCGCTTAAACCATAAATAGAGATAGAGCGATAATCAAAGCTTTTATCCCAAAAAGTCATTGGAACTTCCTTCGTCAATTTCTTTTGGAACTGATCATTTAGAATTTTCATTTTAATCCGTTCACCCTGCTGAACATTGACAATCAACTCTTTAGCGTTTGTTGCTTTATATCTATGTCCTCCAAGTGAAAATTCAAACTTCGGATATTCCTCTAATGCTATATTAATGTAGCGACTTTTCCTTTTCTTTCGCTTTCCTGATTCCTTAATTTCAATTGGCTTAACTACAGTTCCCTCAATCTCCACTAAGTGAGCATATTCAACAT
>JBGCES010001042.1:0-1632 GCA_045106545.1 Saprospiraceae bacterium | reverse complement strand
CAGCTGCGTAGCATGAACAGCAGCTTTCAACCCATTTTTATGTGCTTCTTCAATCGTTGCTTCCACAATATCATAAGTACTTTCCGCCGATTGAGTAGGCAAAGCGATGTACCAAATTTTAATAAAAGCGGGCTTTACTGGTAGTTGCTGACGCACTAATTCACGTACTTCTTCCGTCGTTTTCACTTTAACAATCGGCGCATCTGCTACGTCCAACTCGGGTGGCTGATACGTGGAAACTAACGGGCCTGTTATCCATAAATCGGGTAAGTTCTTTTGTTGTGCTAAAGAATCCCGCATTGCCAATTGGTACAGCGGTCCACCCATGTCCACGACCGTCGTAATGCCCATTTTTAGATAGCGTTTTAGTAAATCTTCCGCATTGGATTTTAGCCACTCGCGTTCTTTTTCATAAGGATAAAATTCCCGTAAATCCACCGCATCAGGGCGCGTATAAAGTCCGCCCGATTGGAATAAATGGATATGGGCATCGACTAGACCAGGGATAATATAGAAGCTATCGGCAGCGATAATTTGATCGGCTTTGCGTTTCTTTTTTAGATGCGTAATTTTTCCTTCGTTGATGGAAATATTACCACGTTGAAAAGTTTCGGTGGCCGGGTGAAGGTAGTTAGCGTTTTTGAATAGAAGTGATTGTGATTGAAGTGTTGGAAAGGTGATGATTAAGTAAAAAAGAACAGTGAAATAACGCACAGTCGAGTAAGTTTAGATGAGTAGATGTGATTTATTGACGCTGAGGGACGCAGATTTTTATGATTCAAGTAGGTCGTGAAAGACATGAATGACTATCAATTTTTTTTAAAACGTCTTTCGATTATCCCACATGTAACGCGCTAGCGTAGCCAATGGACTCAAATTAGGTTTCGGCATTTTTCCTGCGCCCATCCGCCGCATATTTGCACTATGCCAAACGGTATCCATCATACCCATTTTATCGATTGCTTTGATACCTGTGTTGATATTGCCAGTTGGTGCTTTTTGAATCTTTCCTTCAAGTAATTCCTTGGCTACAAAAGGATTAATCGCAAACGGTCGCGCTAAACCAACAAAGTCCAATTCATTATTTTCAACGGCTTGTGCCATCACTTCTACCGAACGAAAACCGCCCGTTAGCATCAATGGCGTTTGCGTTACGGCGCGGGCTTTGACGATGAAGTCAGCAAAATATGCCTCGCGTTGTTGCGTACTTTTCTTCTGCTGTGAACCCATCATGGCTGCCCGTTCATACGTCCCACCCGACACTTCAATCATATCAATTCCTGCTCCCGAAAGCATCCGAATCACTTCCAATGATTCTTCTTCCGTAAATGCACCACGCTGAAAATCAGCGGAGTTGATTTTGATGCCAATCGGATAATTTGCGCCGACTTTAGCACGCATATTATGATAAATTTCTAAGACAAAACGCGCGCGATTTTCGAGCGTTCCGCCCCAGCGGTCGGTACGTTGATTGGTTAATGAAGAAAGAAATTGGGAAACTAAATAACCATGCGCCCCGTGAATTTGAACGCCTTTAAAACCTGCTTTTTTAGCAATGGCTGCGGTATTTCCAAAACCTTCGATTAGATCTAAAATCTCCTGTTCCGAGAGCGGACGCGGCGTAGGAAACAT